>CAZPUO010000005.1:0-25984 GCA_964589745.1 uncultured Methanotrichaceae archaeon | reverse complement strand
TACGTAACCCCCGCTGGAGCAAGGCCCGATGACGATGTGATCCTGACCAAGGGGCCGGCCATTGAAACTGCGGGCATTTTGGCTGTGCTACGGGAGAGAGAGCTTCTGGCCAAATATCCTTCCTCGCTGGTGGATAAAGCAAAGTCGCTGTGCAAGGAGATGACCGTAGTCAAAGACTGTGCCTCTGCCATGAAGGCCGGAGGCGTGACGGCCATGCATGATGCCACGGAAGGAGGCGTGATAGGAGGTCTCTTCGAGATCGCCAGCGCCAGCGATGTGGGCATGGAGATAGACGAGAGCTTGTTCATTTATCCCGATGAGGTCAGAATGGTCTGCGAGGCCTTTGACATTGATCCCGTGGCGGCGATCGCTGAAGGCTCGCTCCTGATCACGGCCAGACCAGGCAGCTCTGCGGAAATATTGCGGAGGCTGAAGACGGCGGGGATAGAAGCGTCCGTCATTGGAAAGACCACAGCCGATCCACAAACCAGGACAATTGAGCGGCTAAATGGAAGAATCGACACTCTGGAGATACCCAAGCAGGACCCATTCTGGCCGGTTTTCTTCAAGGGCGTGGAGCAGAGAACATAGTATGGGAGCGTTCATGAAACCATGTATTCATGCGCCCCTCAATTTTTTTTCGCTGCTATCACGATCTGAGTTTTTTCTTTACCGCTTCTTTGCCCAACTATCGAACGATACCGAGTGATCTTGCATCAAATCGCAGAGGCAAAACGAAAAATAGCAACGGCATAAGCAAGGTATATATCCATATGGTTTCGATCATAAGGTCTCGACAAGACTTATATTGTACAGCCCGCCAATAACAATCGTGATTGTGATTCAGAATCCAGAAAATTGCTGCCACCGGATGGTCATGGTAAAATGAAATCACCGTGCGAGGAGATTGTTTGGGATGTGCTGCCCGGTATTAGGGCGGCGATCGCCGAAGATTTGGTCAAGAAGGGAATCTCTCAAAAAGAGGTCTCACGGATGCTGGGAATAACGCCTCCAGCCGTTTCTCAGTACGTTTCCAAAAAGAGAGGCTACAGTATCGAGTTCAGAGGAGACGTCCGAAACTCCATAGAGCGACTTGCCGACGACCTCATTCAGAAGAAGGTCGATAACCTGACGGCGAGAATCTGCGAGATATGCAAAAGCCTGCAGAATGATGAGACCGCCTGCTGCCCAAGCGAATGCCGAGGGAAATAGCATCAAACTCTGGATAACCCAAAGGGGGGGCATTTGCCCTGGTTAAAGAAATTATCATTTTTATATTTTTAAAAGCTGGGTTGAATAAATCAAGGAAATAATCGCCCAAGCATCGCTTGATCGTGGAAAAAATGTGCTACTCGCACAAGCTGGAAGATCTCAAGAAGAGAATTGCTGAGAAAGGAAAGCTCCTGGTGGCGTACTCCGGAGGTGTGGACAGCAGCCTTCTGGCCAAAGTGGCGAGTGATGTTTTGGGCGAGAATGCCCTGTGCGTCCTCCTGGACTCAGAGACATTGCCCCGAAGCGAGCTGAAAAATGCGAGAGAGCTGGCGAAATCCCTTGGACTGAATTTCCAGGTAGCAAAATATTCCATGCTGGAAGACGAGGCGTTCGCGGAGAATCCGGCTACACGATGCTATACCTGCAAAAAAAAATCCGCAACGGTATTGAAGAGCATCGCCGAGGCTTTGGGCATAAGCTGCATCGCTGACGGTGTCAACCTCTCCGATTACGAAGATTTTAGGCCCGGGATCAGGGCCTGCGGCGAAGAGGGAATCTGGCATCCTTTTGTAGAAGCGCAGATAACCAAGCAAGATATCCGGGATATCTGCCGAGAGATGGGCCTACCTTTCTGGAACAAGCCCTCCTCGGCCTGTTTGTCCTCAAGAATACCATACGGCCAAAGGATCACAGAAGAGAACCTGAGAATGGTGGAAGAAGCAGAGAACTATCTCAAAAGCCTTGGATTTCTTCAGCTCAGGGTAAGAAACCACAGCAAGCTGGCAAGAATTGAACTCCTGAAGGAGGATGTAGACAAGGCTCTGAATTTCAGAGATGAAATCGCCCGGAAGCTCAAAAGCCTGGGATTTGATTACGTGACAATCGACCTGGAAGGATTTCGGAGCGGAAGCATGAACGAGGTTTTATGGACAGCGCCTCGATAAGATCGGATTTTCCCATCCTGAAGGATCTCATCTACCTGGACAGCGCCTCAACCAGCCTGACCCCGGAGCCGGTTTTGCAGTCGGTTCTCGACTACTATCGCGGTTACAAAGCTAACGTCGGCCGCGGCGTCTACCGTCTGGCGCAGTTGGCCGACCAGCGCTACCGGGACTCACATCGCAAGGTGGCGAGATTCGTGGGCGGGGAAGAGGGCACGCTGGTCTTCACCAGAAATGCCACTGAATCCATTAACATCGTGGCGCGAGGCCTACGATGGAAGAAAGGCGACAAAGTCGTGACCACTCTACTGGAGCACCACTCCAATCTTCTGCCCTGGATTAGGCTAAAAAAGGAAGGCGTACAGCTTGAGGCTCTGTTACCGGATGATCAAGGAAAGCTCGACCTGTCCGACTTTGAGAAGGCCATCGACGATGAAACAAAGCTGGTCGCCGTGAGCCAGCTCTCCAACGCCGTTGGAACGCTCATTCCCGTAAAGGAGATCTCCAGGATCTGCCGCGATCACGGTGCAGCCCTGCTGGTGGATGGCGCCCAGTCCGTGCCGCATTTCTCGGTGAACGTGAAGGACCTCGATTGCGATTTTTTATGCTTCTCCGGCCACAAGATGCTTGGACCCACGGGGACGGGAGCCCTCTGGGTTAAAAATGTGAGTGAGATCGAGCCTCTCTTAGTCGGAGGAGGAATGGTGGAGGATGTCTGCGATTATGATTATGATATCAAAAAGGGCTTCGAGGGGTTCGAGGCAGGCACACCCGACATCTCCGGCGGCATCGGCTTTGGCGCTGCTGTGGATTACCTGACAAGAGTGGGAATGAAAGATATTCAAGATCATGAGAGACTGCTCACCAGAAGGCTGCTGGCTGGGCTGCAGGAGATCAAGGACGTGGAAGTTTATGGTCCCCTTGACCTGGAAGAACGAGGAGGTGTGGTTTCCTTCAATGTGAAAGGACTAATGCCCCACGAGGTCGCGCTCATGCTCGACCAGGCATCGAATATCATGGTGCGATCGGGGCATCACTGCTGCATTCCCCTCATGAGGCATCTAGGCCTAAAATACGGCACAGTGCGGGCCTCGCTGTATCTCTACAACACAAAAGAGGAGATAGATAAGCTCCTGGGTGCGCTGGAACAGATTGCTGGAATGGCCTAGTGGAGGTAGCTAAAACGATCAAGGAATTCGAATGTCTCAAAGTAAGCGGGGAAGACGCAAAAGAGGCGACCTGCCAGGTGGTGGAGGAGGTTCCACTCTCAATCTTCATCAACGGCAGGCACTACGTGACCGCCATGACCAGCCCTCAATTGAGGAAGGAGTTCGTGGTCGGTCACCTATTCGCAGAGCGAATTATAGGCAGCCTGAATGAGATCGAATCCCTGGAGATCGAAGGCAATGTCGTTCGCGCCATCGTGGTCAACCCCATGCGGGTTATCCTTCCCCGAAAGCCCATCGTGAGTGGCTGCGGCGGAATAGCCTCCTTTCTGGATGAGTCCAAGCTTTTGGAGATAAAATCCGATCTACAGCTCACAAAGGAAGAGCTAGAAGCGGGGATGAAGGCTATCTCGCTCTCTGAAACTCATGTGGCCACAGGCGGCGTTCATTCCGTGGGGCTCTTCCAGAAGAGCGGACCTGTCAGCATCATCGAGGACATCGGCCGGCACAACGCCTTGGATAAGGCCATTGGATATGGGCTCATGCAAAACATCGATTTCGGTCAATCCTTAGTCGCCTGCACGGGAAGGATCTCCTCGGACATGGCCATGAAGTGCTCCGTAGCCGGCATCCCCGTCATCGTTTCTCGGGGTGCCACGACCAGCCTTGCCATCTCCATTGCTGAGAGAACCGGCCTTACCGTCGTGGGTTTTTTGAGGGGAAAGAAGCTTAGCGTGTACACCAATCGAGAAAGGATAAAGGTTCGCTAAAGATGCAAGGGCTTTCTTGCGATCTGAACTTCAGACGGATGCAGGAGCAGACATGATTTGCTCAAAATGCAGTGAACAAGCCGTCGTCTCTTTGCGCTATTTCGGGTTGCATCTCTGCCAGGCTCATTTCATCGAGAATTTCGAGCGACGAGTAGCGGAAACCATCGAGAAAAATGGTATGTTTAGGGATGGCGACCGGATTGCTGTGGCTGTGAGCGGCGGCAAGGACAGCACTGCTCTGTTGTTTTGCCTGCACAAGATCCTGGCCAAAAGAGCCGTGGATCTTGTGGCGGTCACCGTCGATGAGGGCATTGCCGGGTACAGGGACGATACCCTGAAGGTTGCCAGAGAGATTGCCGGGCGTCTGGGGATCGAGCAGCAGATCGTTTCCTTCCGGGAGGAATACGGCTTTGATCTGGATGAGATGGTTCAGGGCAAAGACGTAGCGCCCTGCACCTTCTGCGGGGTCTTCCGCAAGAGCGCTCTGAATCGAATGGCAAAACGGTTGGGCGCAAACAAGGTGGCCACCGGCCACAATCTGGACGACGAGGCCCAGTCGGTGATGATGAACTACCTGAAGGGAGACATCGAGCGGCTACTTCGCTTCCGCCCCAGAAGAGAGCAGCCGGGCCTGGTTCCCAGGGTAAAGCCGCTGCAGTGCATCCCGGAAAAGGAGATTGCCATTTACGGCATGGTGAACGGAGTCTTCGCAGAGTCGAGGGAGTGCCCTTATGCCCATCTTTCGCTCCGCGCAGACGTGAGGTACATGATGAACGGCCTGGAGAGCCTCTTTCCCGGAACGAAGCAATCCACGATGCAGGGCTTCCAAAAGATCGTGGAGATGGCGAGAGATAAACGGGTCCAGATCGACCTTGGAGCTTGCCGAATGTGCGGCGAGCCTTGCGTCAAAGATCTCTGCAAGGCGTGCGAGCTGCTTTGTAAGCTGAAAGAGTGAGGGCTCAAGTCGTCTTTTCGCGCTTCAAATTTTCGCTCTTCAATGTGCCAAGTGGTCCTACTAGATTCTCAGCAAATTAGATGAAGAGGCTATACAACCAAGGAGTTATACTTCGATATAAGAACTGACTGCGCTATCGGCTCTATTTTGTTGCCAGACTACTTTTTCTCTTTACAATTTCTTTCGCCCAACCGGCGGCACGCTCTAGTTCTCCCTCTTCCAGGGGACCTTTTTTGCCTTTAACGAAGAAGCCTTCCGGTGGAACTACGATAGTCCAGCCCTTATTTTTCAGACTGCCAGCGATTTTTTCCGCGGAATAACCAAAGATCCTGACCAATTTCATCGACAATCTGGTATCGAATGCAGCCATGCTGGCGCCCTTGAAATCAGACACAGGGACTTTGTTAAGCAAGTCTTGGATCGCCCGAGTCGGTTTTCCTCCATAAGTCGGAGAGCCGACGATGAGAAGGTCAACTGTTTTAAATTCAGATGAATTCAATTCACTAGCATGGGACACTTTAACATCACCGGTAATAGCATCACCGGTAATAGCATCACCGATGGCTTTGGCAATTCTCTCTGTATTCCCGTAGACCGAATCGTAGACGATTAATGTTTTCATTACTGCCTCCGATATAATATTAAATTTGGAGGAATCAGCATTTCTACGAACTTATCTGTATTCCTGCGATATCCCAATGGACTTTTCTCAGAATGGCCGTCGCTTCCAGTTATAAGAATGAAACTGCCAAATTTATGACTTTTGCCATGATGGTCTGCATCTGCTCGATGGCATCAAGACGATAGATAATATCTTGGAAAAAGTATCGAGCGGATTAATGTTCACCCCTTCACCGCCAGCATCCTCTCGATCGATCTGCGAGCTTTCGAAGCAGTCTCCTCTGGAACCGTCACTCGCGGCTCCAGGGTCTGCAGCGCCCGCAGCACCTTCTCCAGTTTGGTCTTTTTCATATTCTGGCAGACGGCCATCTCACTCAGCGGGTAGAATTCTTTGTCAGGATTCTCCTTCTTCAGCCGGTAGAGCATGCCCACCTCCGTGCCGATGATGAACTCGCGGGCCTTGCTCGAGCGCGCGTGCCTGCCCATGCCTGCAGTGCTGTAGACATAATCCGCCAGATCGATTACCTCCGGCCGGCATTCCGGATGCACCAGAACCTCGGCCTGAGGATGGCGCGCTCTGGCAGCACGCACCTCCTCGGGAGTGAAATGATCGTGAACGTAGCAGTAGCCGTTCCAGGGTATGATCTGCTTTTCCGTGTGGCGCGCCACGTAGGCCGCCAGGTTCCTGTCGGGCACGAAGATGACCTGCTTTTGCGGCAAAGAGTTGACCACCTGCACTCCATTGGCCGAAGTACAGCAGATATCGCTCTCTGCCTTGACCTCCGCCGTGGAGTTGACGTAGCAGACCGCTGCCGCCTCAGGGTAAATGGCCTTCAGCTCCTGGAGCTGATCGGGAGTAATCATGTGAGCCATGGGGCACCAAGCTCCCTTCTCCGGCAGTACCACCTTCTTTTGCGGCGAGAGGATAGCAGCAGTCTCAGCCATGAAATCCACACCGCAAAAGACAATCACCTCGGCGTCCAGATGCGCAGCCGCCCGGCTCAGTTCCAGGGAGTCGCCCACCAGGTCCGCTACATCCTGAACCTCGGGGATTTGGTAGTTGTGGGCCAGGATAACCGCATTGCGCTTCTTCTTCAAAGCAAGAATCTCTTCTATCATAGCGATCGAGACGGCGAAACGTTTAAAATGCTATTATTTCAATCTATTTAAATAGATATACTTAATAATATTATCTTAATTAAACTTGATTTGATCTAAATTAGCCGCCGATGGCAGCCGGAAATAGGGTCACATCATCTCCTTCAACCAGATCCGTTCGGAGGCCCTGCAGGGATTCGACGTTCTTTCCTCTCACCAGGATGTTCACATCCTCCTTTAGTCCGTCCTCGCCAAAAAGCAGCGAGCCCAGGCTTTCGTGGGTGGCGCAAAGAGCCTCCAGAAGATCCTCCACCCTGGCTCCTTCTGCCAGCTCGACCAGAGTTTCCTTTCCGAGGGTGGATCGAAACCTTGCAAAGGACCTTACTTTAACCTTCATCTTCGATCTCCTTCGCCCGCTGCAGGGCCTGCAGGGCGTCCTCCATCTTGAGGTCTCTTCTTTCGTTATTTATAAATTCACGAAAGCGTTGCAACATCTTTTCCAACACCTGGCCCTCCGCGGCTTTCAGCATTCGTTCGTAGGTTCTCTCCGGAAAATAGAGAGATTGAGCTGATCTGAAGAGAACGTCCCGGGTAGCGGCGTCGATGGTGCCCTGCAGCAAAGCCAGATCAAGGTTGAACCGGATGTTAACCAGCGGCTCAGAGCGCGGCTCCCAGGTGAAGGGATCGAAGATCAAGGCCACCTCATCGTCCGAGACCAAATCGCCTCGCTTGTAGGCCTTGTAGATCTTCCCAACCCCTTCCATGCCGTAAATGTCCAGCTCGGAGGCGCGCAGGGCACCCATGCTGGACGCTCCCAGGACCTTTGCCCCTCGCTCCAGGGCAAACAGGACCTCTTTGTGGGCCACGGAGCAATCCTGGAAGAAGACGCCATCGATGAGGCAGATGATCTTCGCTCCCTCTTTTGCAGCCCTGTAGATATCTCCGCGCTTGGCAGGCGGCCTGTATTCTGCTTTTAGAATCTGCTCCGCCTTATCGCGAGGAAGACTTGGCCCTAGGAAGACGACGGTTCCTGGCATTCTTGCACCTCTGGCCCACCCTTTCCGGGTCCACGGCGGCGATTTCGAGGCCTGGCACGATCACCCTCACCACGGGAACACCGATCTCCTCCCGGGTTAAATCCACAACCACGACGCGATCCAACCCCGCCTCCTCAAGCTTTTCGAGCATGTATTTTATGTCCAGTAGGAAGTCATCGCTTTCAAAGGACTCGATCTTGGCAAAGCTCTTTTCCCCGGAGTTCTCGAACCAGTGCTTGTTGAGCCTCTTCGTTCTTTCGTAGCCGATCTGCTTCCTGAAGTCGGCCAAGGTCGTATCCTCTCTGGCCCCGTGAATCTGGGTGAGCCGGCTCTGCGCCACCTCCGTCAGAGCACGCAGCACGGCCACACTGGCACAGGTGTGCGTTCCCATGCCTGTGGTGAGCAGAGTGGGGTCGCGAAGCCGGATATCATCGGCAGCAGCAGCGCAGGTGGGGATGCCTATATCGCTGGTGATATCCCTAAGATAGACCTCCACCTCAGCCTGCCGGAATTTGTCCAGGAGAGACCCGGCCAGGCCATCGCCGATGTCGCTGATCAAGGGGCCCATATTGCGCGCCGCCTCAACCAGGGCCCAGGCGTCCCTTTCGATGACCTCAGCCAATCCATGGAATATGGCTTCTTCGATTTCATTTCCTGAGGCCAAACCGCTGGTGTTTGTTCTGAATAGCCGTTTGTAATCGGAAGGCAGAGGATGGAAGACGGCATTGGCAGGAACCAGAATCTCCTCCTCATTCATGATGTCCCAGCCAGGAACCCAGGGGATCTCGACGCTCGCATCCGCCCCAGCGGGCAAGATCAGATCAGTGGGGTCGAGAGCTGATATTCCCAGCTCTGCAAACCTAGCCAGGGGCAGCTCCTGGTCCCGCACCTCAGCTGAGTAGCGCTCCAGGCCTTCCATCATGGCTGAGACCTTGGCCTCGGTGGGCGTTGTCCCTTTGCCATTGTAGACGGAAATCGCCCCTCGATCGGCCATGGGCCGGATGGAGGAAAAGACGGGTATGCCGATCCGGTCCAGGTTGGTTATATCCGCTACCCTGGTGATCCCTGCGGCGGGCATCTTGGCCTCCACGCGATCGAGCGTCTCCTCAGGAGGCAGGGCCCGGTGGGTATCATCTTTGTATCTTTTAATGCAGGACGCTAGTCTCATCGACAAAGGAAAGCGGCGATGGAATATAAAACCTGTTCAAAGGAAGGGCAGAGGGTCTTTTTTCCGATAGGCCAGCGCCTGACAGGTCGCGATCAAATTTCCTGATTCGCCTGTAACGCGGATCTCGCAGGCAGAGATTCGAGTGGAACGTTTCACTTCTCTGCCCTCCGCGAAAAGGGTCTCGCCAGGTGCGACGTCTCTCAGGTAGTTCACGCTGACGCTGAGCGCGACTGCCACTGTCCCATGTGAGTTCACAGAAAGTTCAAAGGCGGAATCGATGAGAGCGTAGATCGCCGCCCCGTGGGTTGAGTCGAAGATGTTGTTCATGGTCTTTGAAGTCTCCATCCTCACCAGGGCGCGACCAGGCTCGAGTTCCATAATTTGTATCCCGAAGTTCTGGGCAAAAGGCTCCGCTCGAAAGCGTTCTTTTAAGGCCTGAAGGCAATCGTCCATGGTATCATCCCTCTCTCAGCATTATCTTCGAAATGGTTATATCTGCTCCGCCTGATCTAAGCAATATGCCCTGCGCCCCAGGCACCAGACAGGATCCGGTCTCTATGGAGTTGAGCGGTTCTACGGTGTCGATAGTCCTTACCCAGGGTACTATTAATATATGGTTCGGAAGAAAGTTCGATAAATCTCTCATCGCCAAGATATTGATAATAATATCCAAAGTTGACTCGACCACAGAGCATGAGAAGGAGGTCCTTTGCCGATTCGAGGAGATAAGCGAATTCGAAAGCAACGGCTATGTTCTCACCTCCTATGCTCGGAAGAAAGAAAACTACAGAGCCATATTCGTGGTACCATTCTCAAACTCCCGTGCCCTGGAGAGGTTCATAGAATCAGTCTCCCTGGATACAGAGAAAGAGGATGTTAAGATCACGCTTTACTGGAGCGGGGGACGGGTCAGGATGAACATAATAAAGGAAGAGCTGGGCAGGCTCAATTGCTTCAGCATCCTCAATGTAGTTTATAGGGACGACCAGACCGGAGAGGGAACCACAGAGGAGTAGCCATGAGATTTGCAAACTGTACCGGGAAGATAGAGATTTCAGGTATAAGGAAGTGCTTTGAAGGAGCGCCCCCTGGAGCCATAAACCTGGGCCTGGGCCAGCCGGACTTCGATACGCCGGACCATATCAAAAAAGCGGCCATTAAGGCCATCGAAAGGGGTATCACCGGCTACACGCCAAACTGCGGCGTGCCAGAGCTGCGATCTGCCCTGGCGGAGAAGTTCTGGAAGGAAAACGGAATCAATTGCTCCCCGGACGAGATCATGGTGACTAGCGGCGCTAGCGAGGCCCTCTTCCTAGTCATCGCCGCGTTAGTGGACAGGGGGGAAGAGGTGCTGGTAGGCGACCCGAGCTTTCTCTCCTACGCGGAGCTAACAAAGCTGGTCGGCGGCAGGCCCGTCGGTGTGCCTTTGGACGAGAACCTCAGGCTCTCGCCAGATGCCGTAGCGGAAAGAATTACAAATCAAACCAAGCTGATCGTAATGAACTCGCCCTCCAATCCCACCGGAGCTGTACAGACGGGAGAGCAGATGCGAGCCATCGTCGAGTTGGCCGATGACAAGGACATCGGTGTTCTCTCCGATGAGGTCTATGAGCATTTCATCTACCAAGGAGAGCACGTCAGCCCCGGCCGGTTCTCCGATAATGTCATCACTGTCAATGCCGTCTCCAAGACCTATGCCATGACTGGCTGGAGGCTGGGATATCTGGTAGCTAAGGGCTGCGCTCTGGAGCAGCTTCTGAAGATCCATCAGTACGTCCAGGCCTGCGCCAGCTCTATCTCTCAAATGGCGGCCCTGAGTGCCGTCACCGGACCTCAGGACTGCGTAGTCCAAATGAGGGAAGAGTTTCGGAGTCGGAGGGATTTGCTGGCAAAGGGCTTTCGGGAGATGGGTGTTGATCTCGTCGTTCCTGAGGGGGCTTTCTATCTATTTCCCCGTGTGGGGAATGGCGATGATGCGACCGCCCGCCTGGCCAAAGGAGGGGTGATCACTGTTCCCGGATCGGCTTTCGGACCAGGCGGAAAAGAGTACATCAGGATCTCCTACGCCGCCGCCAGAACGCAGCTGGAGGAGGCGCTGCGGCGCATGAAAGATATCCTTTAAATAGGAGAGTTGCATTCGTCGCTAGGAGTGATGAAATGAAGGAGCAGGTTGAGGTCAGAGAGCTGAAAGAAGGAAGATATGTCATCATCGACGATGAACCCTGCATAATCAAGGGCATATCCCATTCCAAGCCCGGGAAACACGGCAGCGCCAAGGCCAGGGTAGACGCCATTGGCATCTTCGATAATCAGAAAAGGTCGATAGTATCGCCGGTTACCACGAAGATCTATGTGCCCAATGTGGAACGCAGGACGGGCCAGGTTCTATCCATCGGCGACACCTCGGTGCAGCTTATGGATATGGGCACATTTGCCACGGTGGATGTTCCCATAACCGCAGATCAAAAGCCAAAAATCGAAGAAGGAAAAGAAGTTCCCTATCTTTTCGTCATGGGCAGGACCAAGCTGGACCTGCGCTAAATCCTTTTCATGTTCCAGAAGTGCGGCTTTGCCGATGCCACTTCCGACTTAGCTGCTGCGGATTTTGTGATAATCGGCCTGCCCTTCGACTCCACCGCATCTTTTCGCTCCGGCTCAAGAGAAGGGCCGGATGCCATTCGCCTCGCGTCGTACAACTTCGAGAGCTACGATCACTACTACGATATAGATTTGGCAGACCTGAAAATCTGCGATCTAGGAAACATGGAACTCGGTTCGGATCCGGGCTATGCCTCTGCCACGATAAAAGAAGGCATCTCCATGCTGCCCGAAAATGTTGTTCCAATTTTCTTGGGAGGAGAACATTCCATTGCTCCTCCGATAGTTGAGGGCCTGATAGAGCGGTCGAATGAGAGCTTGGGCGTTCTCGTCCTGGACGCCCATCTTGATCTGAGAAATGAGTACGGATGCACTCGGTTCAGCCATGCCTGCACCAGCAAAAGGATTCTGGAGGTAAAAGGCGTTCAAGGCTATGCATCTGTCGGCATTCGCAGCGGCTGCCAGGAGGAATTTTCCTTTGCGGCAGAAAATGTCAGCTACGCGACCAGTCGCGATGTGAGAGAGAAAGGCATCGATCAGGTGCTCGATATCATTTTTGAGAGCCTAGACACTGACAGAATCTATCTCTCCATCGATCTCGATGTTCTCGATCCGGCCTTTGCCCCTGCAGTAGGGAATCCAGAGCCGTTCGGAATGAACCCCTGGGACGTTAAGAGAGTGCTGGAGCGCACAGCGCCACTGGCAGCGGGCCTGGATATAAATGAACTCGCCCCTGCCTATGATCGCGGAGAGACTGCCTTGCTGACGGCGCGGCTAGCGCGTGAGTTTATTGCAGCCAAAGCCAAAAAAAACAGGAAAAATGATTGAAAATCCAGCTGTGCTTTCTGCTTATTTGCCCAGCATCTTCCTGAAAGCCATCATGGCCAGGACAGGCAGAGCCATGACTACCATCATTTTGGCGCCCTTCAATATGATCCTCACAGGAAGCGTGACCAGGTACATCATCATCTTGAACAAACCCCAGAACATCTTTTCACCCCACCACAATTTTTAAGATCTCGATGCCAGATCATCCAGATCCTAGTAATATATTTACTGGGCTTCATGCGATTTATTTTTTGTGGTAGTTCTCGCCCTGGCTCATTTCATCATCCGTAAGTCGGCCAGGATGCAGCTGACCTTGTCTCGCCTCATTGCCACCTTTTCGGACCGTTCCGCTATCAGGCTTAGACGCTCCCTGACCATGCGCTGCACTTCAATGGGCGCAGGACCGCCGGTATTGGCTCGCAGAGCCACGTTGCTTTTTGGGTCCAGGGCATAATCCAGGTCGCCAGAGGTAAAACCATGCTCGCTGGGCCGAAAACCTGCCGCTTCCATAGCCACCATGTCAAGATCGGTCAGATCGGGCCTTTGCCCCGAGGCCGCAATCCTGCCCACGATGCTGTGTGCAGTCCGGAAGGGCATCCCCGTGATTCTCACCAAGGAATCAGCCAGCTCCGTGGCCGTAGAGAAGCCGACGCCGGAGTCCTTCTCCATCTTTTCCAGGTTGAACTTGAGAGTGGACGTGCAGCCGTCCAGAATACGCACCGTGCTTCTGGTCCAGTCCATGCCACGCCATAGGTGAGGCGTGACCTCCTGCAGATCCCGGTTGTAGCTTTGGGGGAGGGCCTTGCAGATGGCCAGAGCCGAGACCAGGCTGCCAATGACCGAACCCGTTTTTCCCCGCGCCAGCTCTGCGGTATCGGGGTTCTTCTTCTGAGGCATGATGGAGCTGGTCGAGGCAAAAAGGTTATCGAGTTCCAGATAGCCGAACTCAGAAGTGGACCAAAGGATCAGCTCTTCTGCCAGGCGACTGAGGTTGACCATGGAAAGGGAGAGATCGGCCAGGACCTCCAGAATGAAGTCGCGGGTAGAAACACTATCCATGCTGTTCTCGATCAGGCCGTCGAAACCCAGGAGCTGACACGTCCGGAGCCTATCAATCTTAAAGCCGGTGGAGGCGAAGGCAGCTGCGCCTAAGGGACTGAGATTGACCCTTTTGTAGGCGTCTTCAATCCGGTCCAGATCTCGCAGAAAAGCATCAGCATGGGCCAGCAGATGGTGGGCCAGCGTGGTGGGCTGGGCGTGCTGGGTGTGGGTGAAACCGGGGATAATTGTATCAATATGCTTTTCGGCCAGCTTGACCAGCGTCGTTACCAGCGAGAGCTGCTCCTCCATCAGAATCAGCATTTCCGCACGAAGCGCCAGCCGGATGCAAGTCGCTACCTCATCATTCCTGGACCTTCCAGTGTGCATCCTTCCACCTTCGGGGCCGACGCGAGATAGAACGTACGCCTCGATGGCCTCATGCACATCCTCGCCCGCACCTAAATTGGTCTCCTTGAGATCTTCCAGGGCGGAAATGATTCGAGAGCAGACCGCGGGCGTGATCAGGCTCTGCTCCTTGAGCATTATGAGGTGGGCTCTGTCCACGAGCAGATCCGCCTCGAAGATTCTTCTGTCTGCTTCACGGGATGAGAGGTAATCCAAAACGTCCTGTGAGATCCTGCCAAGCCTCTGATCGCGAAACATATCAGGTCGTATAGTTTGCGTTTATGTCCACGTAACCATGCGTCAGGTCACAGCCAAAACTGCGTGCAAAGGCCGTGCCGAGACCCAGATCCACATTTATGATAATCGTATCCTCTTTCATGACCTCTTTTGCTCTTTTCAGAACGCCGTCCATGATCTTGCCTTGATCGACCAGGACAACCTTCAAACCGCGGCCTTCCAGGCCCAAGCTGATCTTTGCCGGGTCTATTTTTGCGCCGGAGTATCCCACGGCAGTGATGATTCTTCCCCAGTTGGGATCGGCACCATAAACGGCGGTCTTGACCAGGCTGCTGCGGGCCACGGCGCGCGCCACGGCGCGGGCGTCCTCTTCGTTCCTTGCTCCCGAAACCACAGTCTCGAAGTATTTGCTTGCTCCTTCTCCATCCCGGGCCATCATCCGCGCCAGCTCCATACAGACAAAACTCAGGGCCTCGCGGAAATCCTCTAGCTTGCACTTTGTCTTGCCAGTGGCGGTGAGGAGCACAGTGTCATTGGTGCTGGTGTCGCCGTCCACGGTGAGCATATTGAAGCTGTCTTTAACCGCAATCTCCAGACTTTTCTTCAGATCCTCTGCGGTCAGATCTGCGTCTGTGTAGAGAAAGCAGAGCATTGTGGCCATATTGGGCTCGATCATGCCTGAGCCCTTTACAATCCCGGCCACGTGCACCCCTTGGTGCTCTACTGCTATCTCTTTCACGCGGGTATCCGTGGTCATGATGGCCTGTGCTGCTTCTGCGCTGGCCTGCAAATCGCTTCTGAGCCCGGCCTTGGCTTCATCAAATAGCCTGGCAATCAGGTCCATGTCCATATATCTGCCGATGACTCCTGTGGAGGCTACCGCGACCTTTTTTTCATCCGTCCCAAGGTGATCGGCTAGCAGGCGGGCCATGGCTTTGGCATCCTCCAGGCCTCGCTGGCCGGTATAGGCGTTGGCGCAGCCGCTGTTAGCAATGATGCCCTCCAGGTGACCAAAATCCGCCAGGTGTTCGGCGGTAATATCCAGCGGTACAGCTCGAACTTTGTTAGTTGTAAACATGCCGGCTGCAACCCCCGAGGCAGCGATGAGAGCTACACCGTACTTGCCCTGCCGAGCCCCGGCCGCACGCACGCCTGGGATGGCGCAGATACCGCCATCAATCCGCTTCATGGCGCGTTCCCAGACCTGAGATGATATCGCCTCTGGTCACGATGCCCACCAGCCTGCCGCCCTCAACGACAGGAAGACGGTTGATCCGGTGATGGGTCATGATGCCTGCCGCTTCCTCAACGGTATCCTCTGGTCCGACTTCGTGCAGGTTCCTGCTCATCACGTCCGATACCTTTTTCTTGGGAATCTCCTCCATTCCGGTGCGCATCCTCTCCCACTTTACCAGGTCTCGGAAGGGCACCTCGAAGACTTCAAAGGGGCTGGGAAGCCAGAGACTGCCCTCCTCCTCGACGGACAAAAGGCGCAATAGATCCGATTCCGAGACGATGCCCACTAACCGCTCTCCATCCAGGACTGGCATGCCGCTGATCTTATTCTCACGCAGCTTTCGGGCTGCTTCACTCACTGGGTCATCCGCTTGGACAGTAATGGGTTTGACGTTCATGACATCTCTGACTTTCATCTCTCTCACCTCAAGGGGCCATTCCAGGGAACCAAAGACCTGTTCTCTCGTCGAGTCCTGCCATCAGGTTCATATTCTGGATGGCCTGGCCTGATGCGCCCTTCACCAGGTTGTCGATGGCCGAGATGACCACCAGACGGTCGCTGCCAAGCTCCGGCTCAAAACTGATGTCGCAGAAGTTGGAGCCGCGGACAGAACCAAGGCTCGGCACTCTATCTGCCATGCGAACGAAGGGAGCGTCCTTGTAAAACTCCCGGTAGATCTCCGCTACCTTGGATTCGTTCTGCAGTGTCTCCACCGCCTTCTCACGGGCGAAGACGTGCGCTGTGGTCAGGATTCCTCGCACTGCCGGAACAACGTGGGGCGTGAAATTGATTTTTATACCAGGAGAGAGACGGGTCAACTCCTGCTTTATTTCAGGGACATGGCGATGGGTGGTAAGCTTGTAGGGTATCACATTTTGCGCCATGTTGGGGTAGTGGCTGGTCTCCGTCGGCTCCATCCCCGCGCCTGAGATGCCGGATTTGGAATCGTAGACTACACGTTCCACCAGTCCCGCTTTGGCCAGGGGAGCAACGGCCAGCGTGGCTCCGGTGGGGTAGCAGCCGGGATTTCCCACCAGCTTGGCTTTGGCCACCTCCGGATGCAGCTCGGTCAGGCCGAAGACTGCATCCCGCGGGGCCCGGTGCCTGGTCTGGTAGGTCTTCTCGAAGACGTCCACAGGCAGCCGGTAATCGGAAGAGAGATCGATAACCCTGGTGCCTGCATCCAGGAGTTCAGGCACCCAGTCCATAGCCGTGCCATGAGGAACGGCGGTGAAAACAATATCGCAGCGCTCAGCAACCTCCTTGGCGCTGGGCGCTTCAAATTTGAGGGAATAAATCCCCTTCAGGTGAGGATGAATTGAACTTAAGGGCCTTCCCGAAAGCTTGCGAGAAGTAACCATCACTACCTTCACCTGGGGGTGGTTTGCCAGGAGGCGCAACAGCTCCCCGCCGGTGTAGCCAGATCCACCGACTATTCCTACATCAATCATAAGAATCCCCATGAGCTAATGATATAAATCCAGCACGCCTTATCGACAGAGAGCTGCACTTAATTCGGCTAGGCCCTTTGCAGCTTGCTCGATGCGCTCCATCTGCTCCAGAGGCGCAAGCCAGCGCTCCGGGATCCACCCGGCTCCACAGGCCGCTCCGAAAAGAGATCCCGCGATGGAAGCGATGGAGTCGGTATCGCCTCCGCTGCTGGCCGCCACGACCAATGCCTCTTCTGGGTCGTACTTGAGGAAACAGTAAAATGCGGCAGGGACGGTCTCGGAGGCCAGAGGAGAGGTGCCAATAGCAGAAAGGGCCTGCTCGGACTCCGTTTCAAGGAGCGAGACTGCCCAGAGAAGACGATCCGCAAGCTCGGCATCAAGCGAGCGGGCCTTCTGGGCGGCCATGCGGATCACCTTCTCTTTGGAGAAACCATTCAGGCTGAGGGCGATGGCGACTGCCACGGCAACAGCACCGGCACGCGCAGTCGGGCCGCAATGGGTTGGCAGGCTCTGCAGATCTGCGTACCTGCTCACCATATCCAGATCGCAGTGGTATAAAAGCCCCACAGGCGCTGCCCTCATGGCCGAGCCGCAGGTAGGGACATCAAGGCCTGACTCCTTCCAGGACCTTCCAGCGATCAGATTCTCTACGGAGGAGCGGGTGGTGAAGCCCACGCCTCGGTTGAGCCGGTCATCCAGAGTCCAGGCTGTGCCCCAGGCGGTGAGCTTGTTCGCGAACTCATCACAGGAAAAGCCGGAAGACTCGATCATGGATTCGGCCAGCAGCAAGGTCTCTTCGGTGTCGTCCGTGAACTGGCCCGCCTGAAGGCCGGTATGAAAGTGGCCTTCAGGAGCTGGCAACATATCCCGGACGAGTCCAAACCGGGTTTGAATCTCCCCGGCGGTGTAGCCTTCCGTCGGCATTCCCAGGGCGTCGCCCACTGCCCCGCCCAGGAAGCACCCTCGGAAGCGGTCCAAAATGTTCAAGACCATAGTCCCATGTAAGCGATGGCCCTAATAATAATCATCGCAAAAGAGTTATTTCTTTCCTACATTGACAAGACCTGTGAGCCAAACCAAGGCATGGGACAGGGACTATCGAAGCCGCGGCCGCCTCTGGGGAGGCGGCGTCAAGGATCTGCCCGCGCTGCCGGCGGGCTGCAGCATCCTGGAGATGGGCTGCGGCAATGGAAAGACGCTTGAGGCCCTGGCTGGCCGCTCTCAACGGGTCATAGCTCTGGACATCTCCCCTGAGGCACTGCGCCTTTGCCGTCCTTCCGACCCCAAGGTCGATCTGATTCTGGGCGATGTTCGCCGCCTGCCCTTCAAGAAAGAAAGCTTCGATGCCCTTTTCGCCTTCCACGTGACCGGGCACCTGCTCCTTGATGGCCGGAAGGCTGCGGCCAAAGAAGCGGCGCGCGTGCTGAAGCGTGGAGGAAGGTTGTTCTTTCGCGAGTTCGGCGTGGAGGACATGAGGGCCGGAAAGGGCGAGGCTGTGGAGCACGAGACCTTCAGGCGTGGCGAGGGCGTCGTCACCCACTACTTCACCGAGCCGGAGGCGCAGGTTCTTTTCAGCGACCTTGAGCGGGTTTCCACGCGCATCCACAGCTGGAAGCTCCGCGTGAAAGGGAAGGATTTGATGCGATCAGAGGTGGAGGCTGTCTTCCTCAAGACCTGAGGTCGGGGAACTGGAACTGATCGGGCAGGAAGTTGGAGGCGCCTGCTTCATACAGATCCAGCTCGAAGATTGAGTACTCGATCTCTTCTCCGACATCATCCGTCTCGAATTTCAGGGGCTGGTTGTAGCGATAGTATCCTAAGACGCTTCTGAACTTTCCGGCCTTCGCATTCCAGAGATTGCCAACGGTGAAGTAGAGCCCATACTCTCCGTCCTCAATGCCGGTGATCTTCAGGGTATCCATGGAGCGCAGGTAAACGACTACAAGCGGCTTCACCTTCTCATCAGTGAGCACGGCCACGGTATCCATGGTCCAGTTGTTGTGCACGATGAGCACTCCGTAGCCGCTGCGGTCCATGTCTTTGATGTAGGTGCCGGTCTCGGGGCGGACTGAAAGCTGCGAAGATGCTGGCAAACACAAGAGGAAAATCAGAAATGCTATCGGGAGCAAAGGGCATGCGGAGGAGACGGTTTTTGGCCAAAGATGGCTCAAAGATGAAGAGAATTGCGATGGCTGGGAATTGGTCGCGCCGTGCAGGTCAGAGGGACTTACAACCTGCTTTGCGAAAGTACAGTCGGTATTTGGGAGACCGTTTGTTGTTCGCATCAACCATAGAATCCCTTTGAACAGGATTAAGCTTTTCCTTTGTGCTGGTGGATGAACTGCTTCTTGTACACCTGCCATCTATGACGATATAGTTACATCATTCCATTTGCCGATTCAAAAAAGGTGTCAGTAGCTGCGTTTAGTCACTCGGTCTTATTCTGGGGCATGGTCATGCTCATTGATGAATTGGTCATGTTTACGGATGCACTGGTCAAGTTCGCCGATGAACTGGTCATATTTACGGATTCATTGGTTAAGTTCACTGATGAATTGGTCAGGTTCTGGGTCAAATTCGTCCCTTTCGTGCCGCTCAACATGGGCAAGGCCGGGACTTGGCTGCTGAGAAGACCGACGCTGCGGTTCATTCTTACGGAAGGTACAGCTCCTGGAAGAAGGGCATTGGTTTGACCTACAGAAGGAATCTCTCCTGAAGAAACCGCATTGGCCTGACCTGTATAAGCTATCTCTCCTGAAGAAACCGCATTGGCCTGACCTGTATAAGCTATCTCGCCCGAAGAAACCGCATTGGCCTGACCTGCATAGGCTATCTCTCCTGAAAAGATATTGGGGCTTGATCCGGTAGCCATAATTCCAAAAACCAACATAGAAAATGAGATTAACAATACACTTCTGAAAATACATTTCGCGCTAGGCAATTCAATCACCCTTAGTCAATTGTCCGTTAAGCTATTAGTTTTTTTCTGAAAATAGTCTACAGAAAATTAGCTGCGGCAGGAAAGATGACAAGCTTCAAGCTCACCCATGAATACGAATCCGGCAATGAAACCCGAACTTGTACAGGGGCATTCTTTCGCAACTTTTTGCCCAGCACCTATCACATAAGCGACGCCGGTGCAATAAAAAGCTGCGACCTTTGCCCAACAAGATATCGAAACAAATTGTATTTGATATTTTCTATTTAAATAGTGGAATGGCCAAAGCTTTCCCTAAGTCGGGAAAAGGCTGCGGCTCATCCCCGCTCTACGGAAACGGGCCTCACCCCCTAGATTTTCAGCCTTCCTCGCACCCCTTCGCTCCATGACCAGGAGCGCCAGGCAACCCAGTAGACACAAGACGCCAGCCAGTAAGAAGGTGGCGTAGAAGCCTACCAGGCTGGCTACCGCCGCTCCTGCAGCGCCAGTGGCGGCAGTGCCAAGGCCCGTCGATGTCGAATAGATTGACCACTGGAAGCTCTCGCGTCCCCTGTCCAGGTTGGCGGACCAGAGGCCGAGCCAGGTGGGGTAAGCCAGGCCGCTGCCCAGCCCGTAGATCATCTCCGCCATATAGACTTGATAAATGCTGTGCGCCGTGACGTAAATAACAGGCACAGAGGCCATGAGCAGTGTCCCCAGGATCAGCCACCTGGTCTTCCCGGACCGGCTGTCGATGTACTTTCCGAAGGGAACCTGCACCAGGGACTTGGTGAAAAGGAAGAGGGCGCTCGCGAGTCCTGCGGTGAGCATGGTACCTCCAGTCACACCACCATCGTTTATGTATAGAGCCAGGATGGGCTGGATCAGCCCGAAGCCCGTGAGGACAAAGATGTCCGAGAGCATCAGCAGCTTCATGGTGCGGTTCATCATAGCGAGTCACCTCCGAGATTTATAGTGTGATATTTATAATTCTATGCAGCCAGCGGGTGCCCAATGTGATATTATGATAATAATACAAAACTTTGGATAAAGTTCTGTATTATCATGATTGGGATCGTTTTATGGCCTAAGCTAAAACTAGAAAAGGGGTCGTTCTAAACCAGATTTGATGGTGATGCAGTAGATGATTACACTTAGTTCCATCGACAATTTATGGGGTTAAGATTCTATATAAACCTTCTCCTCGATGAGCAGTGCTAATCGATAGCACGTAATTCTAGGATAATTAAAGAATTAAGGAACCCGGATACAAAATAAAATTATAAAAATTGGGCAAGGGCTCAGGTTATCCTCGCCACCGCCGCCACCTCATCTCCCGCTTTCACGTTCATGACCCGCACGCCCTGCGTGGCCCGTCCCTGCACGCGAATGTCGCTGGTCGGTATGCGAATCATCACGCCGTCCTTGGTCGTCACCAGCAGCTCATCCTCCTCGGAGACAGTAGTGGTGCAGCAGACAAAGCCTTTCCTGGCGTCGATATTCTTCACACCTTTCCCGCCCCGCCTCTGCAATGGATACTCTTCCAGCTCTGTCCTTTTGCCGTATCCCCGGTTGGTGATCGTTAGAAGGGTAGAACTGGAGCCAGATTTGATCACGTCCATGCTGATCAGCTCGTCCCCCAGGTTGAGGCTGATCGCCCGCACGCCCATGGTGCCCCGGTTGCTCGCACGCACGTCACTCTCCGTGAAGCGAATGGCCTTGCCGAACTTCGTGGCCACCAGAAGCTCCTGGTTTCCGTCGGTAAGACGTGCCGATACGAGACTGTCGCCTTTGAGGTTGACTGCTTTGATGCCGCCCTTGCGCGGGTTGCTGAAGGCTTGCAGGGGCATCTTCACTATGCTTCCGCTCCTGGTTACTAATATTATGAATCCGGATTCGAAGTTCTTAACAGGAATCGCGCCCGTCATCTTCTCATCTGGCTCCAGCTGAAGGAGATTTACTATGGACTTTCCTCGCGTAGCCCGTCCGAGGGATGGAATCTCGTAGACCTTGAGCCAGTGAGCTTTGCCCTTGTCAGTGAAGAAGAGCAGATAGTCCTTGGTAGAGGCCGTGAAGACATCGGTCACGAACTCTTCGCTCTTGGTCTCCGCGCCGATGACCCCCCGTCCGCCACGGCGCTGCATGCGGTAGGCTGTGACAGGTTGCCGTTTGATGTATCCGGAGCTGGTGATGGTCACTGCCACCTCTTCCTCCTGGATGAGATCCTCCCGGCTGACCTCGCCATCCACCTCGATGATCTTTGTCCTGCGCTCGTCCCCATAGGTCTTGCACAGCTCCTTGAGCTCTTCTTTGATGATGCTCAGAATCTCCAGGTTGCTGGAAAGGATCTTCCTAAGGTTGGCGATGAGCTTTTCCAGCTCTGCCGCTTCAAAGACTATCTTCTCCTGCTCCAGGCCCGTCAGTCGCTGCAGCCTCATGTCCAGGATGGCCTTGGATTGCTCCTCGCTCAAGGCGAAGGCCAGCATCAAGGCATCCTTGGCCTCAACGGGCGAAGCCGCAGCTTTTATTATTCTTATTACTTCATCGATGTTTTTGAGTGCGATGAGGAGGCCAGCGAGAATGTGAGCGCGCTTCTCCGCCTGATCCAATTCGAACCTTGTGCGCCGCTCGATCACCTGCGAGCGGTAGTATATGTACTGCTCCAAGACCTCCTTTAAAGAGACGGTCTTGGGCAGGCCGTTAACCAGAACCATGTTATTTACGCCGAAGCTGGTCTGCAGCGCAGTATGCTTGTGCAGCTGGTTCAAGACCACATGAACATTGAAACCGCTCTTCACTTCGACCATCAGGCGTATGCCCTCTTTGTCCGACTCATCCCGCAGGTCCGATATACCCTCCAGCCGGCCTTCCTTGATCATCTCCGCCATGTCCTCGATCAGCTTGGCCTTGTTCACCTGGTAGGGGAGCTCTGTGAAAATTATCTTGGTGCTCTTGGTCCCTTCCTCGATCTCCGACTTGGCCTGCATCAGTATGCTTCCCCGACCGGTCAGGTAGGCAGCCTCTATCCCGGCCCGGCCCACGATGTATGCGCCGGTGGGGAAGTCGGGACCGGGCAGATAAGCCATGAGATCGGGAAGCGTGGCCTCGGGCTGGTCTATGAGATGAATTATTGCTCCCGCCAGCTCCTTCAGGTTGTGAGGAGGAATGTTGGTGGCCATGCCCACGGCAATGCCCGTGGACCCGTTGAGAAGAAGATTGGGCAATTTACCCGGCAGGACGGTTGGCTCTTTCAGTGAGCCGTCGTAGTTGGGCACATAGTCCACGGTGTTCTTCTCGATGTCAGCCAGCATCTCGCCTGCGATCTTGGACAGCCGCACCTCAGTGTAGCGCATGGCAGCCGCCGGGTCTCCGTCCACGGAGCCGAAGTTGCCCTGGCCTTCTATGAGCGGATAGCGCATGGAGAAGGTCTGGGCCAATCTGACCATAGTCTCGTAGATGGCCGCGTCTCCATGGGGATGGTACTTGCCCATCACATCTCCCACCACACGGGCGGACTTCTTGAAGGGCTGATCATGGGTCATGCCCTGCTCGTACATGGCATAGAGAATGCGTCGGTGGACGGGCTTCAGCCCATCCCGTACATCAGGCAAAGCTCGACTTACGATCACGCTCATGGCATAATCGATGTAGGAGGACTTCATCTCCTCAGTGATATTGACATCTACTTCCGTCAAAAGCCACCTCAAACATCAAGGTTCTTCACATACTTGGCATGGGCTTCGATGAACTCCTTCCTGGGCTCCACCTGATCGCCCATGAGGATGGTGAAGATGCGATCCGCCTCCACGGCATCCTCCAGAGTCATCTTCAGCATGGTCCTCTTATCGGGGTTCATGGTTGTTTCCCAGAGCTGCTCGGGATTCATCTCTCCCAGGCCCTTGTATCTCTGGATGGTCGGCTTGGCGAGCTCTTTCACCAACTGGCTCAGCTCCTCATCCGAGTAAGCATAATTGATCTGCTTTCCCTTCTTTATCAGGTAGAGCGGGGGCTGGGCGATGAAGACAAAGCCCGCCTCGATGAGTGGCTTCATGTACCGGTAAAAGAAGGTCAAGAGAAGTGTCCGGATGTGCGAGCCGTCCACATCGGCATCGGTCATGATGACCACCTTGTGGTAGCGAGCCTTCTGGAGATCGAACTCGTCCCCGATGCCTGTACCCAAGGCAACGATCATATTTCTGATCTCAGAATTTTTGAGGATCTTATCTAACCTTGCGCGCTCCACGTTCAGGATCTTGCCCCGTAACGGCAGAATCGCCTGGAAGTGGCGGTTTCTGCCCTGCTTGGCACTATTGTGAACAAACACGCCGCTGGCCAGCGCAAAGTTATGCGTATTGGGCACTTCCGTGTCGTACACGTCTCTTCGCTCCTCCACCGGCTCAACCGATACGACACGATGGTTATAGTTTTGAATGGCTTCTACGGTGCGATTCGTATCACCATCAAAATATCGCTCGCAGAATGTTTCGAAACGCAGCAGCGTTTTATCACGAATAGCAATGCGATGAGCATTGTAGCCGTCAACATCAATGCCGTTAGCAGCATCTACAAAGTCAGACCTGGGATTCCAAACCATCTCGTAGCCATCAATCGTGATGCCCGGTTGTGTTATATCCGAAAGCCTGCGGCAGTGCGGCATCAACGAGTCTTCAGCCGTCAGATCGGCTGCGATTTTATAGCTGCCACTGCGTAGCATAAAGCGATGGTCGGGCGTGCAGACGATAGCCTCGCCGTTGTCTAGCCTGACACGGATGACTTCGGCGTTCCGCTTGGTGACACGGGCGTGCTCTATCCGCTCCAGGCCGATGGTGCCGTCCTTGCGGATAGTGTAGCAAAAGTGTTCCTTGCCTTGGGCCTGCTCAGCCACCATCTCCTGAAAACTGATGTTGCGACCATCAGCCAGCGCGACTTTTGTGTCTCCTGAGAAACAACCACCCGCGGATTCGCCCTCCACGATGTAGATCTCGCATTTTGCCGGATCGTTGTCGGAACAGTCCGCCAACTTTCCAGGCAGGCCGCCCGATCCCAGGGCATTCTTGCGGCGGGTCAGCTCTTTGGCTTTGCGGGCCGCCTCGCGGGCGCGCAGAGCCTCAGCCGCCTTCTCCACGATGGTCGTGGCCGCCTGCGGATTCTCCTCGAAGTACTCCGTCAGGCCCTCCGCCACCATGGACTCGACGATGCCCCGGATGGCGCTGTTTCCCAACCGGGTTTTTGTCTGGCCCTCAAACTGGGGGTCAGGAAGCTTGACGCTTACCACGGCGACCAAGCCTTCGCGCAGATCCTCGCCGCCGAGTTTGGCTTCATTCTTAAGAAGCTTATTAGCTCGAGCATACTCGTTTACCGTTTTAGTCAGGGCAGCGCGAAAGCCCATGAGGTGGGTGCCACCCTCACGGGTGTTGATGTTGTTGGCATAGGAGAAGATACTCTCATTGTAGGAGTTATTGTACTGCAGAGCCACTTCCACCTGCGTTCCATTCTTGCTGCGAGAGAAGTAGAGGGGAGGGCTGTGCAGTGCTTCTTTGTTCTTGTTGAGATACTCCACGAAAGATACTATGCCCCCAGCGTACTGGAAAACGTTTTCTTTACCCGCTCGCTCATCCTGTATGGTTATCTTCAGGCCGCTGTTGAGGAAGGCCAGCTCTCTAAGCCTGGATGAGAGGGTATCGAAATTATACTCGGTATCCTCGAAGATGGAGCTATCAGGCTTGAAGGTGACTGTGGTGCCGGTGTGCTCAGAGGTCCCTCTAACCTCGACATCCGAAGCCACGTTTCCGTGCACATACCTCTGCCAGTAAACCTGTCCGTTCCTTCTGACCTCCACCTCCAGCCACTCGGAGAGGGCATTGACCACAGATACGCCCACGCCGTGCAGCCCTCCGGAGACGCTGTAGGACTCATGATCGAATTTGCCTCCAGCATGAAGCATGGTCATGACGATCTCCAGCGCGGGGCGGTTATACTGGGGATGGATATCCACAGGAATGCCTCGTCCATCGTCTTTTACGGAGACGCTGCCATCCTGATGCAATGTGACATTTATCTCCTTGCAATAGCCTGCCAGGGCCTCGTCAACGCTATTGTCCACCACCTCGTATACTAGGTGGTGTAGCCCCAGTGTATCCGTGCTGCCGATGTACATCGACGGCCTGCGCCTGACTGCCTCAAGGCCTTCGAGAACCTGGATCTGGCTCGCGTCGTAGCCTGTTGCATCGCTCAAAACTGATTAAGCCTCCTGAATAATTAGGACCGAAATGAAATAACTTGAGCGGATATAAGCTTTTCCC
>CAZPUO010000004.1:21777-26658 GCA_964589745.1 uncultured Methanotrichaceae archaeon | reverse complement strand
TGGATCTGATTGATTTTTTGCGGAACATCTCCCTTGCCAGGCAGATATATTCAGCCTTTTTCTGATTGAACCGAACTCCCACCAGCTCATCCTGGATACGGCATGCATCTCCCTCCTGGATCATATCTTTCCTGTCGAGTCGCTGCACCGCCTTCCAGCAGATTTTGGCCTTGGACTGGGGCGTGAGCAGGCAGAAGACCAACTCCCGAAAGAGTTCTTCCTCGCTTGCAGTTTCCCAGATTCGCCTGAACTCCTCCAGACGGACTGCTATCACGTCTCTGACAGGTGCATAAATATCCTCAAGCTCCTCAATGCTGAGGATCTCGATCTTGCTCTGGGGTTCCATCCTTAACGCGATAAACGCCCGGAATATTTAGTCATTTGTGAATAGAGTCGAAGCCGGGAATTGGATCAAGGATCTAACAAAAATAATAAATATAAAATTATAGTAAAATTATCAAAGAACAGATAGACACGGTTTCAAAGTTAATGCTAGTTTTATCGTTCCCTCAATGACACGCAAGTCGGAAAGCTATAATGATCCAGCTAATCAATCCAGAACCATCGTTTCTTATACCTGCAAGCGCGCTTAATATACAATTTGTAATATCGAATTCGTTTCTTCCTCATACAAGCTGGCTTTTGCAGGACAATTCTTCTTCGAACTTCTTCGAAATTCGTTAAATTTATACATTGAATCGAGATAGCTATTGCAGGTGTTGGATTATGAAGATCAGACTGATCTTTTTCCTGTTGTTGGCATCACTATTTGCATCGAGCACAGCTCTTGGATTTTCGGACAAGATAATGGTGGGGCCATTTTCAGCCAGCTTCAACATAAACACGACGCAAAACTTGACTATTAATGCGAGCGAGCCTTTAAAGCAAGATGCGTTCACTGAATATGAATTCCAGATACTGGCCAGCCCCTTTAATCGGGAATTGATCGACGTCGTGATCGATGACTACAAGAACAGCACAGACGTATCTGAATCCAGGCTCGGAGATTCAATCACAAACAGGATGGCATCGAAATCATATAAGGCCACTTGGGGTAGGGTAAGTGTCGGTGGCATCCCGGGAATGAGTGCCAAAATTCGTTCGACCGGAGAATCGTCTTATATCGCGGCCTATTCTCCTGATGGAATGAACGGCACAGGTAGAACCATCGTACTGGCAGAATCGTTCGCAGATACAGATATGACTGACTCGTTCTTGCGCAATCTCCAAGTTTTGAGAGCCTCGTGATGTGACGAGATCAATTAATTTCTTGGAGGACCATGTGGGTTTTATTTCTTCTCGCTAATTAGGACCGAAAGCCGTCGCAATACTCTGCCTAGGTGTTATGCTTGCCAATCCCAATTCCCCAAAAACCATTCACGCATGGGCTAATTGATAATCAATAGACATTGGCCATACGCACTTCTGGCTATTGCAGGTTTCGCTCGAATTGCGGAACAAAACAGTCAACGGCCAAAGCAGCAGCCTTACCCAACAAACTCGCTTTGCTCGCATCAGCTTTGCTTTTACAGGGCTCATCACAGTGGAATTGGCAAGTCACATCGGCTTGAGAGCACTTGATCATCTGGTGTTATGAAATAAATATTAACAACAGCATAACTAGCGCCCGTGGGATTTAGCTCGCCAAATTGCGAATTCGAAATCGGTCCGAAACTATAATACATAACACCGAGAGGAGATTCATTGAAATCGGTCTTTTTAACATCACGAGTTTGATTAAATAACACAGTTGGGCCAGCCTTATAGCTCATATAGGGTGTTTGGATTATTTCAATAACAGCTTTCCCATCTGATATCGTATCAACCATATTATTATCACGAAGTGTGAAATAAACTACGAAACTATCTGGACCTCGCAGGTCAGTATGCACATCTTTGATATAGGCCGGCGGATTATTGCTGAGTCCGCAAACCAGCCCTGCACAACTTATCAGCAGCGCAATAGACAGCAAAACAATACAGCCTGGGAATTTTGTTTGCATTTCAGTGACCAGTTAGCAATGCTCCTGATTTGGATATAAATTTTAGGGACGACGACCAGCATGCAAAAATATCTGTCTGCGCTTATCCTGGTTTTTGGAGGGATTCTCACAAATCTTTGGCACCTCCGCTCAAAGGTGAGCTCGCCAGCCCCATCATCGCCTCAGCATTCAGCGTTTTTTTGCGTTTCCCAGGGTCACGGAATGCTATTTCGTTCTGCAGCGCTCAGGTGTCTGTCCGGGCTGAAACGCACCCCAAGGAAAACGCACCACAGCGGCCAGACTCGGCAGGCATGCAATTTGGAAAGTCAGAATATTATATCGGCAGGCCCAGCCAGGCAAAGAGGCCCAACATTCTCAGGCCAACGTAGAACATCAGGGCCATGAAGATGTATCTGAGCTGTTCTCCCGGAAGCATGTGAGCGGCTTTTACGCCCAGCTGAGCCGTGAACACGCTCGCTGCGGCCAGCAGCACGAACTGAAATAGGTCAATATACCCCACAGAGTACGCCGGGAGCTCGGCTACGCCCAGGCCGTTTATGGCGTAGGCCAAAACTCCGCCCACGGCATTGAAGGCGATGGCCACGGATGAAGTCCCCACCGCCTGATGCATGCTGAATCCAAGAGCCAGGACCAGCGCAGGGACCAAAATCACGCCACCGCCAATCCCGCTGAGCCCGGACACCAGGCCCACCACCAATCCCCAGAGGATGTAGTGCAGAGCTCCCTCTTTAGGATGACCCCCTTGCACCCCGTTTGGCAAGATATTTCCTGCAAAGAGCATTCTCAAGGCGCCAGCCAAAACTACTATCCCGAAAATCATCTTCAGAAGATCCCCAGGCGCCTGAGCGGCAATAGTTCCTCCTAAGAAGGCGCCCACGAGACCAGATAATCCCAGAACGATCCCTGGCCGCCAAAGGACTACACCACGGCAGCTATGGCCATGGCAGCCGCTCAAGGAGGTAGGCAGGATGACCGCCAGAGATGTCCCGAAGGCTATTCTGGTTGCCAAAGTAGGGTCGATGCCAGCAGAGGTCAGGGCCCAGATCTGAATTGGCACCATTATGAATCCGCCACCCACGCCCAGAAGGCCACAGGCGAAGCCTACGACTATCCCCGTAGCCAGCAGTACGAGCACGTAAAGGAGTTGAGCATCCATGATCATGATCGATCCAGGAAATAATAATATTAATAAAGCGCCGATCCTCTGCCCGAAAGCAGGTATCGGTCGTTTCTGTCTCAGGTGATCTTAAGCTCCCGGTATCTGGCCAAGACCCCGTCCGCCAGTCTTTCCAGGCTTATAACGTTAAGCATGACATCTTAATGGTGATCCCAATGATGCCTTCGCGCCGCCACCGGAACACGCTTTTCTTCATGCTAATATTATAGTTTTCTTCATGCGAACTGCTATATCTATTTTTCCACTACATTAGTTATTACTATATGATATTACTCTTCCATGGGGTTTGGAACAGGGTTTGTCTGGCCTGGGATCATGATGGTTGTAGCTTATTGATCTACAACCGATCAAAAACGAGAAAGATCTCGCGCCTCAAAAAAACCTACATCAAAACAGCAGATATCCTGGATGAGGGTATGCAGAGGGTGAACTAATCCAAGAAAATATACGTTCGGATGGAGGATCTAAAGTAAGGTAGAATTTGACTTTCTAAAATCAGGGATAAACCACATCTTTATATCGTCGAATGACGATTCCATTCTGGGCAAAAGCCGACCAAAAATCATAAGTGGTTCCTCCTACCTGTTTCTTATCGGCTTTGCCCTCTCTTGTTCTTGATTTAAATTTCTAATCGATGTGAATGACTATATATTCAAGCGATTTCATAGAATAGCTGATTAATAGGGCTTCACAAGATTTGTCCATCGAAGGCTGTTCTCAGGAGGATTGGTATGAAGGTCGTAGCTTTCAATGGAAGTCCAAGGAAGGATGGCAATACCTCTACGCTGATCAGGCGTGTTATGGCTGAGCTTGAGAGAGAAGATATAGAAACGGAAATGGTTCATTTAAGAGGACCTATCCAGGGTTGCATTGCCTGCTTCAAGTGCTTCGAGAAGAAGGACTGCAAATGCACTCTCGAAGAGGACGTGGTCAATATCTGCATAAAGAAGATGATTGAGGCTGATGGGATAATATTGGGATCTCCCACCTACTTTGCAGATCTTACGCCCGAGCTAAAAGCCCTAATAGATCGCGCTGGATTTGTAGGTAAGGCAAATGGTGATATGTTTAAGCATAAGGTGGGCGCGGCAGTGGTAGCCGTTCGCCGCGCAGGAGCCGTGCATGTCTTCGATTCTATAAACCATTTCTTCCTCATCAGTCAAATGATAATTCCAGGTTCAAGTTACTGGAACATGGGTATGGGCCTGGACGAAAGAGACGTGGAAAAGGACCAAGAAGGATTGCAAACCATGAAGATTCTAGGACAGAATATGGCGTGGTTGTTGAAAAAGATCAAAGCCTGAGTCAAGATAAACGTCCTGAATAATGCATTGTTATGCTGTTAAATGAAGATGCCAGACAATACCATTTTTATGGTCGAGACCAACTGAGAATCTGGAATTCAAGGGATCGAGAGTGGAAAGATGGCCTGGAAAGAAGTTATCAATTATACCCTGAGCTGGTGGCATGAAGGTAGCCGAGGAGAGATTGTATTATCATTCAAGGAGGGAGATCCGATCTCCTGCAAATCTCTTCGATATGAAGATTACGCTGCCATGGTGGATATACTTCGCCATGAGAAACGAGTCTGGTATGAGGACAAACATAACTTGCTTATGGCCTGCCATGATCAGCCTCGCGAACTGGAAAGTGACGAAATGAAATCACCTTGAAGAAGAAAGATCATCGACAGCGTAATCG
>CAZPUO010000004.1:0-21677 GCA_964589745.1 uncultured Methanotrichaceae archaeon | reverse complement strand
CGTAATCGCAGTTCAGTCTTGTTCATTCTAAGCGACATCAGCGTTGGGCTTGAACGGCGTGGTCAACCGAAACCAGGATGTTGAAGCAGAATACACCCGTTCAAGGTTAATGGGAACTCGGCGGGGAAGTGCCAGCACCAAATAATGTGAACAAATGCCCTAATGCATATTTTCCAGCTTCCACAGTCTAAAGATTTCAAAATTTATTTATTCGTTCAAATCCAATAATTGATATCGAATAATTTAATCGAGGATAGAACATGAAAATGTATCGATTGATTCAAGCCCTGCTGACTCTAATTTTATTGGCCTGCTCATTCGGAGTCCAAGGGCAGTATAGTACGCCGACTGGTGGTTATTCAACTGGTACTGAAACTATAGGTACGACTGCATCGCAGTATTCACAATATTATCAAATGCTCAACGGCCCAGTTCCGAGCAATCACATTAGTGCGCCTCAACAATTTGATGTAACTGGCAACACGCCTACAACCGTTCTTTTCAGCAACCAGCAGCAACCTGTAAATTATGTTCAATATGCATCTAGTCCTTCGTATACAGGAGGCAGTTCTCTTTGGGTACAAGGTTCAACTAGTTGGACGCAGTATGCCGTCGTTCCTCAAGGAGCAACGATAAATCTATTGGCGATCGCACCCACGGGAGGTAGCGGCTACCTTTATTTCACGGATTCCGATGGCCAAATGTATACTTACAACTACTACTTCTATCCTTACAGCCGCATGACCTTCTATGCCGATAATCCGGGACGGCACGTATTTTCCTTTGTGGTTAACGGCATGGTAAGCAACCAGGTGATAATCGATGTAACTGGTGCTTATACGCCACCGACCAATTACTTGCCGCCACTCTACTATCCAGGTTACTTCAACGGCTATTATCCGGGATTCATTGGGTTCAACAATTTCGGCGGAGGGCGTGAAACTGGAGGCCATGTAACCGGTGGCGAGACAGGAGATCACGTCACTGGTGGAGAAACTGGAGGCCATGCAACCGGTGTAGAGACCGGAGGTCAGGTAACCGGTGGAAAGACAGGAGATCACGTCACTGGTGGAGAAACTGGAGGCCATGTAACCGGTGAGGAGACGGGAGTTCACGTAACTGCTGGAGAAAGTAGTGGTAAAAATAGCAGTGAAAGCAAATCGTAAATCCCGGGATGAGCCCTTTCAGGCTCAGAGCGACCCATTAGGGCTGATGGCAGCCAAACCCTTTTTTTGCGATTTAGATGATAAATATGCTTTAACCATTTCGCTCTTGCAATTACAGCCGCTATGCACGGCCTAATGATTCGGCTGTACTGGTAGCGCGTGGCGTGGTTAACCAGGTCCATATTGGATGTCACAATTATTCTGGTATCGGTCAGAGGTGTGAAGAGCGCAGACTGATTTGCGTTTCTGCAAGCGGATGTTTTATATCGCCTTACTTCGAAATCAAAATAATGTCATCCTATCACGTGTTGACCCTGTTACTTTCGCGATCATATTTTTCAAATAGTATGAGATGCCAGTATTATCAATCGACACAAGACAAAGATCAAAAGGGGAATGATGCATGAAAAGAAGCAGATTATTTTCAATGATATTAGTATCTTTATTACTGTGCTGCTATGGCGTCCAAGGGACAGAAGGCAATCACCTTTTCATAAAGAGTGCAGATGGGTGGACAAAGCACCTCGAGGTGCCCCAGGGAACTACCGTTTCGTTAGTGGTGTTTGCTAAAGAAGAAGGAAATGGCTATCTTAATGAGCGATATCCAGACGGAACCGTGCATAGCGTCAGCCACTATTTCTGTGACTGTTACGAAAGTCTGCCATTCTACGTGAATATCCCTGGGCAACACGTTTTGTCCTACATCGTAAATGGCAAGGAAAGCAATTCTGTGGTAATTGATGTAACGGGTATACCGACCAGTTACCCTCCATTTGTGACCAAAACCTACGCACCAACAATTTATCCTTCAATCGTACCTCAAACGGCCACTTACGCATCAAACGATTACCTACCGACTTATGTCGCACCGATTTCCCTAAGCAAGGGCATTTCAAGTTACCCGTTGAATCTTCACTACAATCCCGTGGGATCTCACGTGATGAACTATCAGAACGGGATAACTATTCCTCGGTATGCATCTCAATATTACTTTGGTAGAGAGTTCTCCTTAGGGACGATAAATAGCAACTATCCAGGCACACCATTCCTGACTCAGTTCCTGGCCGATCCGTAAAATCCTCGATGAACTTCCTTTTTGCAAAACCTCATAGCCCGCAAGGGAAACAGATCAACAGTTCCAATGGTTGGCGCGAAGGAGTGGAGGTCCCAGCTAGTTGGATCAAGGGCAGTCGCGCGTTGTGAGAAGGAGGATCTGGGTCTGTGCGATGAAGCTGGCACAGATGGAAAAAAGCATGCTAGCGATGCGTTGGACGATCCACTGGAGGTTGCGGCGATTTCAGTGCTGGTGGAAGATTCTGAGAGCGCTTGATGAGGTTGAAACATAAAATTAAATATGTCATTTACCATCAGGGTTTCTAGTGAAAAGGGATTTGCTCGCTGTTGTTGAAGTATTTGTGGTCTCAATGTTGTTAGCTGGCTTTGTCTGCAGTGTAAATGCGGCTGACTATGGGCCTAGTGTGCCCTATCTTATTCCGGACTATGGGCTTGGGCACCCTGTAACCGAGAGGGTTTCGAGAGCTAATGGATTCCTTTATGACGAGACATCAACGGTAAGGGGTTCCGGGGATATTTCTGTCAAAGGTTCATTTCACGATTATGCAGTGGATTCATCCGGATGGATGAAGGGTACAGGATCCATAAACTTCGAATCCCTGCGCAGCATGAATAAGATCGGACGAAAGGTTGATTTCACTCAGAAGGCCGATCTGGTTTTCGGGGGAGGGCAACTGAAAAACAGAAAGAGTCTGAAGTCTACTCTATTCGAGAAAGGTATGGGTGCCACTGTAAATGAGAGATTTGATTTAAGCCATGTAGACAAGAGCGAGTCTGAAATGATCAGATCCATCAACCGCTTTAATAACACAATGATTTATGATACAGCGCTGGCATTCGAAGGAATCTGGGATATCAGGAACTTTCGGGGCTGGTCATTCACCATGAACAGAAGCGAAGAGTTATATTCGGGGTCTTTCCAAACCCAAAAGAAGATTGAGTTCAGCGATTCTCGAAAAAATTGATACAACCTCATACCGAAACATCCCCAACATATGCCTCGGAGCCTCCAGTTATCTCTTTTAATAATACTTGCAGGCACTCTTTCTCGGTGATTCTCTGCGTGGCATTAGATTTCTTCCATTTTCTCAGGTCACGTCTCGGTAACATGCAGGGATTCCAAGAAAGGAAACATTCCCGTATCCCAGCCCAAGCGCATAATACCTGATACTGTTGTTTGATTATCTAGTTGATATTCAAATTTGAAATGCAGAAGAGAACCATCGGAATTGCCGAGGCAGTTGACTAGAATCCCATCATGGCCGTCCATGGGACGATGGCCGGAGTAACAAGTGGCATAGCTCAAATCCGGCCGATAGCCATTTATGAGTTCAGAAGTTGCAACGAAATCTCCAGACACAGGCGCAACATAATGCCTGATCCAAAGCTTGCCGAAACCCATTTCGGCTGGTTCATCCTTTTGATTGAGCGCGAGGGAATATAGATCACAAGAAATGCCCAGAAGTGATTCACTGCTTGATATGCTTTTATTCATCACGACCAACGATGCTATCTCATCAGGCAGCTTGAAGCTAACTTCATATGGTCCAATCCCCTCATTGTAGTCCCTAGCCTCGCCTGCCATAAGTGCCAGGCTCAGGATTAAGGCCACAAACAAGATCCTACAAGCTATCATCTCCATCTACCCAAAACTCCTGGCACGCCTTTTGTCAGCAGTATTATCAGATCAAATTGAAGAGCTTCTGCCTTGCTTTAACTCTTCTTGCCTGGGGATTAATCGAGCTTATATCTATTAGAGCCTATATGTATTATGCCTCAATCTATTATGCCCAAACAAGGACAGGGTATAATAGAGAAAATCTGGGCGAAAGCAATGCCGCTGGGCAGCAATAAATTGAGGCGGTGACCCTACTATCACGATGCATGCCACACTCGACGATTGGATTCGACATGAAGCGATTCCGTTCTCTGTCGATTCGTCCGAAACCTTCAGTGCCTCCATTGAGAAGATCATTGCCTCACTTGACGACTCGGTGAAGTTGCTTGGTTTTGGAGAAGCACTACACGGCGGCGAGGATATTCTTATGCTTCGCAACCGGCTCTTCCAGCGCTTGGTGGAGACGCATGGCTACAGCGCTATCGCAATCGAGAGCAGTTTTCCCAGGGCACGCATAGTGAATGATTATGTGGCCGGTCGTGGCCCGGCATCGTATGAGGCGGTGCAGGACACCGGTTTCGGTCACGGCTTCGGTCGGCTAGAGGCCAATCGCGAACTTGTGGAGTGGATGCGGCGCTACAATGCTGATTCTTCCCATCGCGTCAAACTCCATTTCTATGGCTTCGATATTCCGGGTCTCGCGGCCGGCATCGCCAATCCAAGCCAAGTTCTCCATTTTGTTCTCGATTACCTCGCCTCGATCGACAGCGCCAGCGGCCAGGAGCACCGCCAACGGATCGACTCCCTGCTTGGCCCAGACTCCGATTGGGAGAACCCAGCCGCGATGGCCGACCCGAAGAAGTCGGTGGGTCTCTCGCCCGCCGCAACCGCACTCCGAATTGCGACGGAAGATCTCATTGTGGAGCTGCGGACACGCCGTCCCGAATTGGTAGCCAGGAGTGGCAGTGGCCGGTATTTGGAGGCGTTGCAGTATGCGACGGTTGCGCGGGATTTACTCAACTTTCACGCCGCATCAGCACGAAAGTCAGGAGATTTGTATGCCCGTCTTCTCGGCATCCGTGATGCGTCGATGGCGGACAATCTTGTGTACATCGTGGGCCGTGAACGTGGACAGGGTAAAGTGCTGGCCTATGCGCACAACAGTCACCTGCAACGCGGGAAAGCAGTCTTGCCGTGGGCCACATGGTGGCCAGCGGGATCGCACCTCAGTGAGATGTTCGGCCCACGCTACGCAGTCATCGGTTCGGCAGTGGGCGTTTCGGATGCGAATGGCATCGGCCAGCCCGAACCCGGCACTCTCGAAGCCCGGCTGACAGCCTTGCCGGGGCCAGCGCTGTTCATTCCAACTCACAAAGGCCAAGGGCTTCCAGCCTCGGAAATCGCCTCGCTTCCGACCCGCTCCGGCAGCATGAAGAACCCGACCTACACGGCCCTAATCCCTCAAAGCTTCACCGACTTCGACTGGCTGGCTGTCCTGGATAGAGTGGCATACAACCGCGGTGGTCCGCCGTTGCAACAGCAGGATGCCAGCACCGAATAGGGTCACCTCACGAAACGGAAATTTTTGTACGTTAAGCTGTTTGGCATCCTGCAAACGCCCAGCACAAAAGCCTGCTGAGTACTAAGACCTTGGTGCAATACGTGGTTCTCAAGTTCTGTCAGATTATGGCTTATTTTGCTGTTTTCCGGCGATTTCTGACCTAAATTTCACAAGAGCGGACTTTGACCGTACGATTTTTCCTTTTCGCGAGGTCACCACTATTACACGCAATAAGAATTGGTTGATAGGAAATGCGACAGAGATTTGCAAGCTTGAAGTATAACGCCGATCGCAATGCCTACTTCATGACTTAGTCTACATTTCCACACCTGCCTCGCGATGTTTGGCCAGGATCTCGTCCGCCAGCCTATCCAGAGCCTGGAAATCAGCCTCCTTGGGATGCCCCTTTGCCACCACTGGATTCAGCAGTTCAACCTTCAGATTAGGGATAGTTGCAGTTATCTGCTCCCCCATCCTTCCGGCCCAGCCAAAAGAGCCGATGATGGATGCAAACCTGGTCTTGGGCCGCAGGGCATTGGCCAGGATGGCGGCATAAAGGGCCAGAGGATGGGCTCCGGTTAGAATTGTGGGCGTGCCAATGACCACCGTAGCCGCGTCAACCAGGGCCTCGGCCAGTTCGCCTACGTCGCTGTCGGTGAGGTCGAAACGCTTCACTGTGATTCCTCTGGCCACAAGCGCATCCACGAAGTAGTCTGCCATGACCCTGGTGGCTCCATGCATGGAGACAAACGGAAGGACCACCTGGTTCTTCACCTGATCCGAGACCCAATCGCGGTAGGCTTCGAGTATGAAGTCCGGCCGGTTATACATAGGTCCGTGGCTGGGGGCGATCACATCAACTTGCAAGCCCTTGATCTTCTCCAGATGTTTCTTGATATTTTGCCTGAAGGGCATCATGATCTCTGCATAGTACCTCTTGGCCGACTCATAAACCGTTGCCTCGTCAGCGGCATAGAGGTCGCTGGTGGCCAGATGTGATCCCAGAAAGTCGCAGGTAAAGAGTATCCTATCCTCAGCTAGGTAAGTTAGCATAGTGTCAGGCCAGTGAACCCAAGGAGCGTGGATGAACTGCAGAGTCTTGTCTCCCAACGAGATCTTCTCGCCGTCTTTCACCTCTTGCGCTCTATTTTTGGAGATGAGATCGAATTCCATGAGCAGATCCAGGCACTTGCCTGAAGCAGCCACAATGGCCTCGGGATAAAGCTCAATCAGCCTTTTGATGGTTCCGGAGTGGTCCTGTTCGGCATGCTGGGCGATTATATAATCGATTTTTTTGACGCCTAGGGACCTGAGGTTGCCAATCAGAACATCCGCCATAGTTGTATCCACGGCATCTATCAGGGCGATCTTATCGGTACCCTGAATTAGATACGAGTTATAACTGGTCCCGTTGGGCAGGGGAATGAGTGCATCGAACAGCCTCCTGTCCCAATCTATGGCTCCAACCCACTGAACTTTCGGTTTTAGCTCTCTGATAAGCGTCACTAGCTCTCCTCCCCCTATGGTAGCTCCTTAAAATCGCTCTTTGCAGCACCGCACTCTGGGCAGACCCAGTCGCTGGGAAGCTTTTCGAAGGGTGTGCCCGGAGCCGCTCCTGAATCAGGGTCTCCTTTCTCGGGATCGTAAATATATCCGCAAAGAGTACATTGATATTTATTGGCTATATAACCACATCCAATTTTACTTATTACTAATTATCAGGGTATGCAAAGTATTTAGTCCGATCGCAGCCGGTAGTGCCGCCGTAATCTTTAAGATGATTAAGGGAGCCTCAAGGTCAGACTATTCAAATAGCTGTAATAAGTGATCTGCATGAGCGTCGCCGAGGGTCGAACTCGGGGAAGAAAAACTAAATCAATAATGACTTCAAAATTTGATCTACAAGGCTTCGACGTGCCCCGACTCTCTCTTGCTTTTCTGCTCTTCTCAATTCCCATTCCGCCGTCATCTTCTATTGGCCCTTCTCCTCGTGATGGTATGGATGCTCCAGCTCTGAGAAGGCCCGCACCAGCACCTCGCTGATGGTGGGATGAATTACCTGGGATCTTATGACCGGCCTCAGATCTTGGTCATCGGTATTCATGAGATAGACCACCTGCTGCACCAGCTCTGGTGCCATGGAACCTACTACAGAAGCACCAAGGATGCGCCCGGTCTCCTCTTCCAGCACTACTTTTGCAAATCCATGCTCCTCCGCCATGGCAATGCCCATGGCCACGTCCGTGTAGTTGGCCCTGCCCACCAATACCTTGAGGCCCGCGGCCAGGGCGCCAGCCTCCTTTAATCCCACTCCCGCGACTGGCGGGTGAGTGAAGACGGCGTAAGGAACCGCATGGAAGTCGGCCTTCTCCTTTTCGCCTTCATCTTTGGCACGAAGCAAATTATGAGAAACCACCTCAGACTCGTAATTTGCCGTGTGGCGGAACATGTGCTTGCCAATGGCATCTCCTATGGCCCAGATGTCCTTCTTAGTCGTCTCCAGGTAATCGTTAACCTTGATCCAGCCATGCTTATCCATCTCCACTCCTGTTTTCTCCGGCTTGAGGAGATCAGAGTTGGGCATCCGGCCGGCAGCCAGCAGTATCTCATCGGCTTCGAACTGAATGATCTTCCCGTCTGCAAGGCTCCTGGCGGAGACGACCTTCTTGCCATTTTTCGATTTAACCTCGATCACTTCATGGCTGGTGACCACGTGCATGTGTTGAGAGAGAGCTTCTCGAACTATCCGGCAGACTTCAGGGTCCTCGTTGTCCAGAACGCGAGGGCTTCTGCCAAGGATGGTAACTTCCGTGCCCATGGCGGAGAAGAAGTGGCCGTATTCGCATCCGATGTAGCCCGCACCGATGATGATCAGGCTCTTGGGCTGCTCTTGTAGACTTAGGAGGGAGATATTATCGAAGTATCCCGCTGCCTCCAGGCCGCGAATGGGCGGAACGAAGGGCCTGGCTCCTGAGGCTATCACTATTTTCGGTGCGGTGAGGGTCTTATCCCCCACCTTTAAGAGGTAATCGCCGATGAACTCTGCCCTCTCTTCATACCAGGTCAGATCCCTTTTAGCCTCAATGGCCTGCTCCAGGTCAGTGCGTGTCTTGTTCACCACGCCATGCATTCGGCTCATTATCTTTGAAAAGTCCAGGCGGTCCACACTTGCCTCCACGCCTACTGACCTGGCGTCCTGGAGGATTCTTACCACATCTGCTGAATGTATAAGCATCTTGGATGGGATGCAGCCGTTGTTAAGGCAGGTTCCGCCCGCTGGACCCTGATCGACCAGGGCCACCCTCCATCCCTCCTCTACCGCCTGGGAAGCTACACGCAAACCTGCGCCGGAGCCGATTACTATCAGATCGAACTTGTGCAATGAATTCCTTGCCAAAAACGTCTCACCTGCCCTGCTAAACCCAAACGGCTTCATGATCCTGTGTCCTGCAAAACCTGCCATCTCGTTTGAGGGAATTCCATTCCCCTTCCGAATGAATCAAAAGATCAAAGGGCATAGGAATCTCACTGGTATCCCGTTCAGCTGATCGCCGATCAAAGGGAATATCAGGATCGTTTACTATTACCATCATATCCGGATCGCTTCCTTTGCCCCAATTCTCGCGGAATGGAGCCGAAGCGGGCTCCCTCATGCCGTCCGGCCAAACAAGGATCTTCTGGCTGTTCCAGGGTTATTGCAGCCGGATTTGGCCAATCGGCGAAGCGGCTCGGCATAGAAGATTGTTCTGCCTTTAAGGTTAATAAAAGTATTAGAAGAGCCAGCTCAACGGCCAATCAGAGATTGAGTCGCATCTTCGGCAGATCTTTTCGGATCATCCGACTCCCGCATACGCGGGCACGGTCAGAGGCATCCGATTCCAGGGCTCCGAAAGTCGCCGTCCTTCGCGCAGTCGCTGGTATGGTGCCGCCTAGGCAGTCGGACCTCAATTTCGCCTCAATTCAGTTCAGACATCTGTGGCCGCGAAGCGCGATGATAAAACGGCGCATCGAAGCTTTATCAGAATATCCCCGCGCAGTCCATGGAAGACCTGAGATGGCCGACAACCGACGGAGAGGCTGCGGAGGCTGCTGCGGTCTCCTTCATCGCCATTTCCACAATCCTGTCACCCATGGAAGCGGCAATACAGAGTGCATCCGTGAGACGAGCAAGAGCTTTGGCTATTCCTCCGTATATCGGTTGTACGATGGCAAAAGGATTATGAGTCAGGTGAGCGTCGGATTCAAAGCATCAAAAAGTTTTTTATTATGTAATACATATAAGAGGTTAAGGAGTCTTATTCATGAAGCTGACGCTCTATCTGATATTGATGCTGGCAAGCACTACCGCAATTGCGGCAGGAGAAAACTACAGCCACAGTTATGATACATTTGAAATAGGCTTCTCAACGCCTTCTCAAACAACCGCGAATGTTCAATGGGACACAGAAAAACCTGGCATGAAAATACTGGTGGATTTGAGCACAGGCGAAAGTGTATTCGCCTTCCGGCACATTTTTTCTACCTGGGATTCACGGAAATCGACAAATGCCAACCTGGAAAAGCTTTGGGGTTCCTATGCAACTGGCAACGGACATACTACCCCGGTTATTTCCAAGCTTGGCAATGGCGATTTTTTGGTGGCTGGTCGAATGATGGTCATGAACAACAAGATCACGAGGACCATGCGAACCTTCGATTTCAATGGTGATGGCAGGCTTGATTTCATAATATTTTGGAACGGAAACGGAAATTTCAACTATGATCTACTGAACTATCTTGCCTCTACAACGAAAGTCAACCTGATTCCGTCGAAGGTGAGCCCGACCACAGGCCATTCGCTTCGGAGAAATGGGGGAGTCAGCGAGGAGGGGCCAGCTCCCAGGCATGTGATCAGTCGAAAGCTGTCGGCCAGTCGTCCTGCTCGGCAGAATGCTCTGAGTTGAAGCGACCATCCTTGACCTGATGTCCTGACCCAACCAGGCCCCAGAAAGCCGGTGGCGTAGAAGAGTTGGCCTGTCATTGATCTCCACCTACAGCACGGCATCTCATGAATAATTGAGCACTCTCGAACCTCTGATCTTGATAGATCTGAGGGAGGAGTGGTCGAGAACACGGTTGTTTTAGGATAGGGGGATGGATAGCGACTCCATCCCGGCTAGAGACCTGAAATGGCAAAAAGGGTTCAGGCCGAGAAACGCCTGAACCACTAGTCCATCTTGCGGCAGCATCCTATCGCCACAACCTTCGTCAAGCCAATCTCGCCACTCCGACAGGCCGGAAGGCCTGTGGCATGAATGTAGTCGAGCGCGGCTCCCGGTCGAGTTGATGTTTATCGCGCAGACAAAATCTTCTTTAACTATTATGACTACTATGGATAGTATGAGTTCATTCATTGACATCGTTTTGGATATCCTGAGAGCACCTTCTATGCAGATTTCCCTTTGGAGATGGGAGATGCATATGATAGCGAAATACGGCTTTGACTGGGGATACAGGGAACCATGGGAGCGACCCTAGAATGAGGGTTCTTGATCCCGGACGACTGTTTCGGCTACCAACCTCGGTCCAAAGATCTGCTAAATCCGGCCGTATGATGCTTTTGTACCTAGCCTTCTCCTGAGCGGCTCTCTCAATCCCGACTGTGGACGCTCGCGAATCAGAGATTGGCTTCTAGTATCAGCCAGTAATGTTATCCGATGATATCATTCGGTAATATCATCCGCTGATACCGTTCCGTAATATAACGATAAAAGTCAGATTGCCGGTTAAAGCAAACTACGGCGCAGCATCGCGAAGCGCATTCTGGCATCCGCAGGATCTCTCCGTAGGAATTCTTTGTGCAGCTCTGTAGATTATCTCTCGCACGCCCTCGTTGCATTTATTCATCAGATCGCTTATCTCCAAGATGGTTAAGGGTTTTCCACCAGTCATTCCGCAGGCTGGATTGGTCACAATGCAAAGCGATGCATAGCAGAGGGTAGCCTCCTTTGCCAGCGCGACCTCCGGGTAGCCGGTCATTCCTACCACATCCCCGAACTGACGCATCATACGGATCTGGGCAGGCGACTCCAGGTGAGGCCCTTCAGAGCAGACGTAAACGCCCTCTGAGACCTGTAATCCAAGAGTTCGTGCTGCCTCCGAGAGGCAGGAGCGAAGCTCGGAGCAGTAGGGCTCGCTCATGTCCACGTGAACGGCTTTATCCTCGTAGAAGGTAGTCACCCTGGTTTTTGTGAACTCCACGAAATCCGCGGGAAGGAAGAAACTGCCCACTGAGTGGCCAGCCATGGTGCCCACAGTGTTGGTGGAGATGACTCGAGTGGCGCCGCACTTCTTGGCTGCAGAGATGATGGCCCGGTAGTTTACTTTGTGAGGCGGCAGATGGTCCTCGCCGTGTCGAGAGATGAAGACGACCTTCTGCCCTTTCATCCTGGTAAAGGCAACGGGAACTCTTCCATAAGGTGTCTCGACTTCGTCAGATTGGCCCTCCAGGCAAAAGCCCAATCCGCCAATCACTGCCAGCTCAGCATTCATACGAAGACTCAGTCCTCCCTGCCTTAACCATCTTATCCTAAACAGGCGGCATTAGCGGCGGCCGGAATACGCCTTTTTCCGTTATCAGGCCGGTGACAAGTTCCAATGGCGTGGCGTCGAAGGCCGGGTTATACACATCAATGCCTTCGGGCGCCAGCCGAACGCCCGCCAGGGCGCAGACCTCGTTAGCGTCGCGTTCCTCTACAGTGATATCCTCTTCCTTATGCCTAAGGTCAAAAGTAGAGAGAGGCGCAGCCACATAAAACGGAACTTTGTGATATTTTGCCAAAACGGCATGATTGTAAGTTCCGATCTTGTTGAAGATGACGTCCTTGGTGATGCGGTCCGCTCCCACGATTACCTTGTCGATATTTCCTTTGCGCATCAGGCTGCCGGACATGCTCTCGCAGATAAGGGTGACTGCAATCCCGTCCTGGGCCAGCTCCCAGGCAGTCAGGCGCGAGCCCTGGTTAAGCGGTCTGGTCTCGCAGGCATAGACATGGATCTGCTTGCCGGCCTTGACTGCGGAACGGATTACTCCCAGAGCCGTTCCCCAGCCCACACAGGCCAGACGGCCAGCGTTGCAGTGGGTAAGAACATTATCGCCATCTTCCAGGAGCTTGGCCCCGTTCCTTCCAATGGCCTTGTTTATGCGTATATCCTCCTCTGCGATCTCTTCTGCCTCGCGAAGGGCCGCATCTCGAATATCCTCCACGGTCTCCTTGCTTGCCGCAGCCCGCAGGGCCCGGTCCACGCCCCAGGAGAGATTGACTGCGGTGGGTCTTGAACCCGTAATCATATCTCCCGCTATCTCCAGCTCGGAAATCATGTCAAAAGCGTTTGCAGCTTGAGAAAGCTGTGCGGCCAGGGCGATGCCGTAGGCTCCGGCTGCACCCAGTGCGGGTGCTCCGCGGACGCGAAGCGTCTTGATGGCCTCGATGAGCTGCCTGACGTTCTTCATCCGGATGGGCACAAGCTCTCCCGGAAGTCTGGTCTGGTCGATCAGCCAGAGGCCATCATCCCACCAGATGGTCCTGGACTCGCACATACTCAAGGTTGATCACTCTCGCCTGATTTCTCATGCTAGTATTATTATTTTGCTCCTCTTCCCCTTGCGATCTCAAACAGCTCTTCCTAAAATTCGCGAGGCTCTGAAGAGCTGGCCAGAGGAAGGCGGAAAGGTAATCCAAGTCCGCTCTAAGACCACGCGATTGATGGGAAATAGCTGAGGACCTCGAAGAATCTCCAATAATCGGTTATTGTAGCAATCCGAGAAGGATAATAATCGTTTGATGCTTCTTTAGTTGATCTGCTACTACCGTTTCGGTCTCGTGTCTATTATAATAACAGATGAATATTATTTTTTTGGCTGGATAGCTATTCAGAGCAGATCGTTGTCAAGTGAAACGGTTGTTCTATGGCATTATTGATGATCTCTGAGAAAATGACATAGACTCTCCTGTAATTCGTTAAAGAAAAAACATCCATGCAGAAAGCACATGCTTCTAGCAGTCATAAACGCGTTAGTATAGCTTCGGTCTTCTCTCTGAGGTCAAAGTTAAGTCTCATAGACTATTGAGCCCTAATCCACAGCGGTTTTAGTTAATCAATATTTTCGGATAAAAAGTCCGTCAATGAAATATTGCCCACGAGAACAGGAAGATTATCCCTAGGATTGTCATAATGATAATAACTTTCTCTGTTCGTGATCCGACTCTGAATATATACCACTTCATCTTTCTGCCTAACTTTTCAATGGACAGCACCATCAAGGCAAACATTATCCAATATGCTACACGTTCCAAGGCCCATATAGGGATGAAGACCATTAGACCATTTTGCAAGGTCTTAATCTATAATGATTTTTATGAATAATTCTTAACGTGAGCCGCTCTTCAGCATAATCAATTGCTTTAGCTTGCCAGACATGCCTGCCCTTCAATAGAGTCCTTGTGATCAGCCCCTCGAGCTCCAGGGCATCAAGGATCTTGTCCAGCTCCGCCTGGCTTGCGTCGCGTCTTCGCGTGCGTTTTCTTCGGTTCTTTTGAGTTGCTGGTTCTCTTTCCACAGGCTCTCGTAAGTGAGCTTCATTTGCGCCAATTCTTGCGCCATTTCGGCCGGATCTGCGCCTTTGATGGCTCAAGCAGGCGCAAATATTAGCCCACAGCAGAACTCAGCCATTGAGCCCGACTAATTCCTTTTCTCTCTACTTTTTGGTCGATCTGCGCCAAGGTCGGCTTAACAAAAGGCACATGAATCCTTTGCATGGCTTCTCCCCTGCGCCAACGTGCGCTTACTGAGAAATAGCTTTCTGGTGTCTCAAATCTGACCGAAATCTATATATATCGGCAATTAGCTATATAGTAACCGGCAAAAAGTCGTAGTCTCATTTCTTTCACCCTCCTAATCCTTAGACTTTTGCCTCCCTCCTATTCTATTGTTTTACATAGCCTTCACATAATCAAAACTGATTTATTTCGGCAATTGCCAATATCTATTCAGGTGAAAGCCGAACTGCCAATTTCTAATCCCTCCTAATCGGCTTTCTCCTACACCTCTTTCTCGATGAGCTTATATTTCACAGAAACAAAAATATCGCAACATTGTCAGCCGCGAGGGGAGCAAAAAGATGCAAAAAGATTGCTATGGAGTCAGGCCCGTTGGCTGGCCGGGCCGATGATCTCCAGATCTTCAGGAGATCTGAGTCAGAGCCTACAGCATGCTGCAAGTTTTGGGTTAATCTCTGCCTTCAGGTCGTTATCCACTTCACCCAAAATTGCGTATAATAAGGGGCTTCTCAACTGTCGCGAGTTTATCAAGCATAATAACCGAATTGGATAACAGCCCTGTGATAGCAAAAGAAGATCGGCTCTGTGGAATTAAGACATCCACCTGCTATGGGACCGACGGCATATTCGATGAGATGTAGGCAACCACAATGTCATATTTGGTTTAATGGAGAACAAGAGCGAGCCTACGCTTAATTGAACTTAAATCTGTAAAAGGGAATGGGATTACAACGATCTTTCCTTTCATCGACAGAGGTCTGGCTCTTTATCCACATATTTAGATAGCGCCTGCTGTGATAACCTCATGAATCCTCTGGTGATATCTCTCTCATCGCTTGGCCTTCCAGATCGTAAGGGAGATCATTGGATGCTGTTCGGCGCGCCAAACCCTCACACATAGATATTACCTGTGGATTCTTGCTAATTAAAGCTTGATCGCCAGGGCCGCAGCTTTCATCTTCCTGACCTTCTGCAAGGGCAGCCTCAGCATCCATCTTTGCGCAGCTCCCAGGTGGACGTTTCGCTTTTTACCGCCCTCTCGCCAGGTAGCCATCCAGTAGGTGTATTTCCTGTATCCTTTCTTTGTGGTCTTGACCTTTTCATCACCCAGACATTTAGATTCTAACGTCTGGCCAGGACTTCAACGCCTCAGACTGTGCAAAGGGCCTCGTCTGCTTGCTCTAGCGATTATTCGGCTCGTTGCCATGTGGCATGGGTGAGGTCGCAGATTGCTGCTGTTCTTGCTGCTATTTCGTAATGATACGCGCGATATGAGGCCAATCATTCAATGCACCGGCAACGTGGATACAGCGGACCCCGACGGTGGGTTCCTTCCACGCAGCAGTCTGACGAAGCCAGCGACGATCATCGCACCGATGAAGAGCAACATCGGCCAGGGGATGTGCGAGAGAAACCACTTCCACCATGATTGCGGTTCGACGTCGATCACAACATGCTGCTTGCGTAATTCCGGTATCAACGTGCGATCGCCGAAGTCGGGAACCCAACTGCTGAAGGTATTCGCTGAGCCGTGCCGCCAGAGAGCGCGCTGTCCACTGGCTGCTTGTGCCGGGCTATCCTTAACCGTGCACTGCTACGCGTGCCCTAGTTTTCCTTTGCCACCTTATGAACTTGTTCTGGTAGCATTGCTAGCATGGACTCTGTACTCACTGTGCCCCACTTGCCGAGTTCTATGAGGACTTTTACGAGGGACTCGGGAGAAGGCAGATCGACTACTGCCACAAAATCGTAGCGCCCTAATGTATAGTAATGGGCAAGAAGTTTTCCTCCTGCAGCTTTTATGACTTGTTCTCCTTTCGCATCTCTTTCAGCAATCTCTTTGGCGTTCTCGATGGCCTTCTGGGTCAATTTCCCTAGGATGATGAATGTTGGCATAGCCTCAAGGTTAGTATATATGTATATAAATATTACTCCACTTCGATCTCGGCAAGAAAAGATAGGTGGTTTCAGCCCTCTAGGTCTGCGCTGTCCAATGCAGTCTCTGATCATATTAGGAACTTGGCACGTCTCGCGATCCATCGCCTTTTCCATCATCGCGGTACTGTTGCATATAGGGGTGTTATGGCAATGGAGACGGTTGATTGATATTGGTTTTTACAAGGCCACCCCCCCACAAGATTCGACAGAACCTGGAAGGAAATGGAAAAGGCATTATATAACCAGTTTTGTTATCCGACCGCAGGATGGATCTTACTTGCGCAAAATTGCGCGCATTGGATGGATTTCTATCCGGCTTAGCCCGGACTTGACCGCTGGGTCGGCTGTGGCGAAGGCGCGAGCTTGATCTTCATTTTCGACTTCGATAATTCCAAGTCCATACACGCCTTTGGGGTCCTGCACCGGCCCGTAAACGAGGGCGATTCCCTTATCGGCCTTATCTTTCCAATAGGCACCGTGCTGTTTCATGATTTCCATCTCTCCTTTTGTCATATCCTGAGCAAAGGTTGGCCTGGGTGGAATGAGCTTGATCACAAAATAGGTCTTTTCTGTTTTTGCGCCGGAGTTATTGTCTTGCATAATTATTTTTTAAGCTTTCATCTCAGATATGTTTATGCCGGTGTTTATCTAGAATTACTGATGTGCATTTTAACCTATTTTACAGGAGATTGAGGGTCTACCAAGAGCATTGACTCTAACGTTGGTAAGAACTTCCATACAATGCCCGGCGTTCCGCGCGCGCAAACGGGCCCGGGGGCGGGCGCAGGGTTGTGGGGGTATAAGATGAGCTATTCAATTTAGCTTGGGTGAAACTGCATTGGACACATTCACCAATACATTTTCCAGCTTGGTCACTATGATTCTTGAAGCATGCACTTTTAATAAGATTGACCATCATTTTCTTTGTTATATGCAAATGCAGACTTTCACTGCCGTTATTCATAGAGAAGAAGACCTGTTCGTAGCTGAATGCTCCGAGGTCGGGACCGTGAGCCAAGGTAGAACGATTGAAGAGGCAGCGGCAAACCTCAAAGAGGCAACCGCGCTCTACCTGAAAGAGTTCTCCTTGCAAGACAAACCAGAGAGGTCTTCGTTACCACCTTTGAGGTAGCAGGCATTGCCAAGACTTAGGAACGTTTCGGGGGGAGAAACGGTCAAGATAATCCTTACCCTCTTCTTAATATCCTTAAACTATTTGATAGCCTCTCTTTTTTCGTCAGCAAAAGTTCCTCGGTACTCATAGGGCACTTCACCAGATCAACGAACTCCCTTGTGGCGAGGCCAAGCTCCTTAGCCATGGCATTAAGCAATGGAGCACCGATATCCTGGTTCTTCCCGTGGCTCAGAAAAGTTGCAGCCTCTTTCTTCCCGTTGACGTAAAGGATAAAATATCTGTGATCTGTCTGACTTCGGCAAAATCCCTTCTTCAAAAGCCCCGCTTCAATCTCATCCTGGCTCAGCGCCGAGGCCATCAGCTCACCGTGAACAATTCCAAGAGCAAATCTCTGAGCATCTTTCCGGTCTCGCCCAGCTCTTCCTCAGGGCATTGCACATACTCATTCCACAAGAAGTCTATATACTCAAATAACAATCTCTTCGCTTCCTGAAAATCCTGAGAGCTTCCCACTGCATCAAGGGGAGCCAGACTGACAGACCACAAGCCGTCATCGTAATCCACCTGCAGGTTGGTGACCCTGAGAGGAACGAACTTTCTGGTACCTACCTCGAATTTCTGCAAAGGATGCCTTTCAAAGAATTCTATTGTTGACGGTTGAGACGCCATCATTTCTTAATCAGCTTGCTGCATATTTTAATTTTCCGCAAGATTGATGGTTGAGAAATGAAGACGAATGAGCTGAAAATGCTCTCATCCTCATCTCCGTCTCCTGATTATCTCCACCCCGCCTGCCCTGGCCAGATGCAGCTCATCCAAGTTGTCGAATATCCCGTGCTCCACCAGCCCTGGAATCGGACAGAGCTTCGCTGCCAGAGCCTTCGGGTCCACGATCACCCCAAAGTCCACGTCCATCACCAAGTTGCCGTTGTCCGTGATCACCGGTCCGTCCTTCATCCTGCCCAGCCGCAGCACTGGTGCGCCGCCCAGGTCTTTCAGTCTCTCTTCCACCAGCCTGGCTGCGAAGGGCAGCACCTCCACTGGCACCGGATGGCTCAGCTTCTCCACAAACTTTGATTCATCGGCTACTACTACGAACCGACGTGCTGAAGCCGAGACCACCTTTTCGCGAGTGTGCGCTGCTCCGCCGCCTTTGATGGCGAAGAGGTTGAAGTCGATCTGATCCGCTCCGTCGATAGCCAGGTCCAGAACGGGATGCTGGCTCAAAGTTGTGAGCTTTATGCCTGCGGCGATGGCCAGAGCCTCGGCCTGGTAGGAGGTGGGAACCCCCAGAATATCCAGCCCATCCTCTTTGACCCTGGCACCCAGCCTTTTAATTGTCCAGGCTACGGTGGAGCCGGTGCCAAGACCTACCACCATGCCGTCCTTGACCAGGGCCGCGGCGGATTCGCCTGCGGCCTTTTTGGCATTTGCATTAGCAGAAGCATCCCTCATAAATCCTCTGTAACCTCAGAATCTTCAACCCAAGATTTGACTTTTAACCGTGGTGAACACAGGGCCCCGCAGATCCATCTTGTGCTTGTAGCTGGTGATGAACCTCTCCAGCGCGGGATCGATGCGGATGTTTATGTCCGCGGGGCTGCGCACAATCCTGGCCCTGGTCTCGGATTCCTTTCCTGCCAGCGTGGCAGCCTCGATATCCGCAGCTGCGGCTTCGGCAAAGGCATCAATATACCTGATGCCCGTGGTCACGCCCTCCTGGAAGGCCTCCTCCCAGCGGGATGTGTGCGGGATGCCCAGGATGTTCTGCTTGAATACCACTATCTCGTTCATGGCAGCCGGTCCGCAGAGCTTGGTGTTCTCCTCGGGCTCGACCACCAAGACCTTGACCTTGCGGCCGAAAAGCTCGCCCTCCCAGGCGGCAAATTCACAGGGTGAAGGCGTGTCGCAGTGCTCGACGCAGATCTTAACCACAGCCTCGGCAATGGCTCTGCCTGCAGGCGTGGAGGGCGTCTTATCCACGCGGATCATCTGCGCCATCTCCCGCAGCGTCAAATCCCAATCGGTTTGGAACTGCGGATATGACAGGGCACGCACATCCCGGGCGTTGTGCAGTATCATGGCGATCCTCTCCACGCCCAGCCCCAGGTTCATGACTGGATAGGGAATGTCGTACTGCGACAGGGCTGTGGGCGAGTAGATGCCAAAGGTTGCCACCTCCACCCAGCCAGACTGGTACTTGGTGGCAGACCCGACCAGGCCGGGGTGATAAGCGTAGACCTCGATCTGCGTGCCCGGAGTGTAGTATTTGCTGCGCTTTTCATCCGGCCGGAATTGGAACTTCTGAAAGCCGAACTGACTCAGGAGGCCATCGGCCACGGCTTTTCCGTCCTCCACGGATACCTCCTCATCCATGATCACGCAGCTCGCAGAGTAGTAACTCATCAGCCGAGCTGCATCCTCGGCCTGCTCCCGGCGGAAGCAGCGGTCCACGGAGAAGAGCTTGAGCGGAAGCTTCTGGCGGCTGTGAATATGGGATAGCGAGATGAACCAGCCTGAGGTCATGTGGCTGCGCAGAGTGCGTGTGGTGGCCTCGGCCTTCAGCTCCCGGAACTCAGGAAAGACCTTCTCCAGGATGGTGGATACCAGAGCATCAGGGGTGGCAACGGCTTTGGCAATCTCCGCCACCAGGTCGTCGCCCTCGAGCTTGCCCTTTTTGTAGCCATGCAGGATCTGACGGAAGGCTTCGATCTCTTCTGAGGACAGTTCGCGCCCCAGAAGGGCGTTTACCTGGCCAATTCGCTCATCTGAGATGCCGATGTCCGGGCGCGGCAGCCCTGCCAGGTAAAAGCAGCGGTCTAAAACAGCGAGCGCCTCCGATCCAAACTGCCTGTAAACGTCCTGGGCCTCGACCATCACCGGGTTCATGGCCTCGGAAAAGCCCAAGCGGATGTACGCCTCCCGCAGCTTTTGAATTGTATCGAAGATGGGGTGAGGTTTACCGTAAGAATAAGTGTTTCTGGGATATCTCTCGTTCAAGGAAGGCCTGCCCAGATACTCCCTTCCCTGCTGCCAGGCTTTATCAAAATCCTGCTTAGCAGCCTCTCTGATCTCGTTAGGATCAAATCTCATGCTTTTAAACTCCAGGAAATTTAAAGTTTGGCTATTTTAATTTTTAAGCTTGCCATCGAGATGGTGAAGCGAGGCTTCAACTTTGCCAAGCTCCAGTGCATTTGTAAGATCGCCGCGTGTTCTCTCCAGCATCGACCTGGCCAGATCACTTTTGCGGCGCAGGCCCCTGGTGACGGCATCCGGATAATCAAAGAGCATCAGCAGATTGTGGATCTCCTCCATCGCTTCCAGGAAGTACTCGCCTTCCTTCGCCCTACCGATGCGGATCAGGTCCAAAATATAGCGCCGCAGCTCGCCGGTGGTATCCCCAAGGCCAGCCAAATAGTTCACCAGCTCCACGCCGGTTTCCTCTGGTGTCAGGATCTCGTGTCTGGTGGTGATGGAGTAGACATTGCGCGCCTCGGCATACTCCTGTTCCGCTCCATCCACAAAACCTGCGTATCTCACGTCCGGGTGATCTTTCAGGACCTCCCGGATTTCCTTCAGGCCTGAGGCAGCCTCGCCCATGAGTCTATTAGCCTCCGTCAGATCCCCGCGGTGCACTGACCGTATGGATGAAGAGCAGAGGCGTATCACCTCCCGTGAGCGGCGAAATGACTCCTCTCGAGCGCGGTCTTTGGCATCAAAGCTGGCCAGCATACGCGCGGTAAGATCTTCGAAAGTCGACATGATCGTGATTGCTTCCTTGCGGGGATTATGATCGCCCAAGATTCATCAATTTTTTGAGACGATGAAGCGATCTTTGGCCTTCTTCCAGCGAGCGAGACTCAGTCACCATGCGGCCTTTGTAATCTTTCAAGGCCCCGACAACCTTACTCCAGGGGACAGTGCCATTGCCTACGGGCAGATGCTCATCCCTCTCGCCATGGTTATCGTGGACATGGGCATGGATGACCAGATTCTTCAGCTCCAAAAACTTCTCCACGTTGCCGTTGGTGTTGGCATGGCCCACATCCAGGATGAAGCCCAGGTTTTCTCGATCTACCGTCTCGATTATTCCCATGATCTCCTCGGGTCTTCGGCCTAGCAGGGCTGGCATGTTAACCATGTTCTCCACGGCGATTCTCATATCCAAGTCTTCGGCATGATCGCAGATCTTCCGCAATCCCAGGATATTCTGTGTCCAGGCGGCGTCAGGCATCTGCACCCCCAGTGGCGACAGATGTCCCGGATGCACGACGGCCAGCCGCGCGAAGTCGCCGGCCAGGTCGAGGCAGCTCTTCATCTGCCGGACGGTCTCATCCCAGATGGGCTGGTTCAGGCTTGCCAGATT
>CAZPUO010000003.1:1473-29083 GCA_964589745.1 uncultured Methanotrichaceae archaeon | reverse complement strand
AGATGGGCAACATCGCCAAGAGCCCATCTTGCGTCAAGGTCATCACCAAAGAGGCGTAATCTTCGCCTCTCCACACCTTATTCGGCATCTTTTTAGCCTGGCCTCCCTGATTTCGCAAAAAAAATTCGGTATCGATTTAATAATCATGCGTGGTCACTTCTATGCGAGGTCACTTTTCATGGAGTTCAAGCAGTGCATAGTGGTTCGAGAGGATCTGAAGCTATCGGCTGGCAAGCTGGCAGTACAGGTAGCCCATGCGGCGGTTATGGCAGTAGAGCGAGCAGAAAAATCAGACAGATCCGTGGTGTCAGACTGGAAGTCGGAGGGACAAAAGAAGGTGGTCCTCAAGGTCCCAGGTGCACCGGATCTCTTCCGGCTTAGAGAGGATGCGGAGCGGGCGGGAATTCCCAGCGCCATTGTGGCCGATGCGGGGCTGACTGAGATTCCTCCGGGCACCATAACCGCCTTGGGCCTGGGGCCTGCTACCAATAAGCAGCTGGATAAAATAACCGGAAAGCTCAAGCTTTTCTAGGGATTTTTATGGCTGAATGTTTTGAGGCTGAATGATAGCGGCAACTGAACAGGATCGAGCCATTGGAATAGATTATTACATCACCGATACCCCTGGCTGCGGTGGCGTCATTCGAACCAGCCCCGAGGATTTTAAGGTGGAGGAAGTTTACGAAGATCTGAGATACGAGGGGGGGAGGTACCTGGTCCTGGAGGTGGAGAAGAAAGACTGGGATACGCACCACCTCATCCGGGAAATGTCAAGGCAGCTGGGCATCAGCCAGAAGAGGTTCGGCTGGGCCGGGACCAAGGACAAGCGCGCTGTAACACGTCAGCGCATCAGCATCATGAACCTAAATGAAGCGGAACTGAAGAGCATCTCCTTGCCTGATCTGAAGATGAGAATTCTGGGCAGGACCAACCGCGGCGTAGGCTTAGGAGACCTGCTTGGAAACCGGTTTCGCATTAAGATTCGAGATCTGGCCTGTCTTGATCCGGAGATTCGGATGGCTGACATTACCAAGGAGATCCTAGCGAGGAGCGGCGTTGCCAACTACTTCGGAGTGCAGCGGTTTGGGGACACGAGACCTGTCACTCACAAGGTTGGCGAGGCCCTGGTGCGCGGAAAAATCGAGGAAGCGGTCTTCATCTATCTGGCCATGCCCTTTCCAGGCGAGCTGGAAGAGACAAAAGCTGCGCGTGCACAGCTCTGGGAGAGCCGGGATGTTTCCGCCGCTTTGAAGTGCTTCCCAGGTTATCTGCACTATGAGCTGGCCATGCTCAATTATCTGGTGCAGCACCCCAGTGACTTTTCCCATGCCTTCCATGTCCTTTCCCCTAATTTGAGACGCCTCTTCGTCCACGCCTATCAATCCTACCTCTTCAATAAAATCCTCAGCCGTCGCCTGGCAGCAGGCCTGCCTCTGGATAAGGCAGTGGAGGGGGACGTGGTCTGTTTCGCCAAAGGTGGGTCGCCGGATACTGCTAAGCTGCAGGCAGTGACGTCAGAAAACCTCGATGCGGTGAATAGGCTGGCCGGACGAGGCAGAACTTTCGTAACTCTTCCGCTCATCGGATTTGAGACGATACTCGCAGAAGGGGCAGAAGGTGAAATGGAGAGGGCTGTGCTGGAAAAAGAAGGAGTAAGCACCAAAGATTTTCGCATTGCCGCCAACCCCGATTTGGGCTCACCAGGGGCAAGGCGTGCTGCCTTATTGCCTGTCTCTCCAAAGATCAAGGTGGCGGGAAGGTGTGCGGAGCTGGAGTTCTTCCTGCCGAAGGGGAGCTATGCCACCGTGGTGCTGCGGGAGTATACCAAGAGCGCAACGATTATCACAGAATAGACAGGAGGAAGGAGATGTGCAGCTAGAACTGGATGATCCTTACGTAGTGGTTTACAGGCAGATCCATGCCCTGGTAGACTCAGAGGCATGTTCGGTGGAGCTCCTGGAGCGCTCAAGATGTTACGGCGGTTCTGCCTGGGCCAGGTATCACTATTCTCGAGGGCCCCTGGTCCAAAGCTCTCGCAACCTAGGCGATTGGTTTCGCTACATGCTGAAACCTGGGTGTGCCGATTTGGATCTGGTCTCCTCCAAAAGGTCAGCGGGCATTGAATCCGTACAGGTGAAAGGCGAAGAGGTGGCGATAACCTATGCTGGCCTGGGTGGAGGAGGCGTGGGAGCAACCCTTTCCCGGGCAAAGGCCGGGGACGTTCTCCGCTACGAGGTAACGGAATGCGGTGGCGGCCGAGTAGCACGCGGTACGATCGTTCTCCCAAGAAGGGAGCGGCTGATCATCGGAGTAGATGATACCGATTCCAAGACAATGGGAGCGACCTGGACCCTGATTCACAACATTGCCTCCAGGGTAGACCGTCCTGAGGCGCGCTACATCTCTCATTCCCTGGTGCAGCTCTTCCCCGTCCCGACCAAGACCCAGAATTGCGTTTCCACGGCTGTGGAGTTCGCCTGCCTTCCCGGCAAGGCAGAGGCCATGCTCGCTGATTTCAAGGCATTGCTTAAAAAATACTCCGTCTCTAAGCAGACGGGCATGGCGGTCTTCCGGGACTTCGATCCATCCTCCCTTTTGGCTTACGCCCAAAGGTGCAGGCAAGAGAGGGTGCTGTACGAAGACGCCCTGGAGGCGGCGCGAGCGGCTGGTGTGCAGATCCTCATGAACGGCCAGGGATTGATCGGAGCCGTGGCTGCCTTGCCTTTCTATGCCAGGCCAGATGAATCCGTTGTGCCGGGGATGAAATGAAAGGCTTGGATGCCCTGGTTCAGGCCGCAAAAGATGCCGGAGTAGAGGTGATCACTTACGTTCCAGGCTATCCCGTAACCGAACTCGCTCTGGCTCTGAAGGCAGAGATCTCTGTAAACGAGAAGGTGGCCCTGGAGATCGCTCTGGGCGCCTCGGCCACCGGCTTCCGCTCCATGGTACTGGTTAAACAGATGGGAATGAACGTCCTGGCTGATCCCTTAGTGATCTCGGCCACCCATACCATTGGCTCAGGGTTAGTAGTAATAGCAGGAGACGACCTCGGCCCCAAAGGCTCTCAGGCGGAGATGGACAGCCGGGCCTTCGGTCCAGTGGCCGAGCTGCCCGTGCTCGATCCCAGAGATCCGACGACTCTCTACAGCACCCTCCTGGAGGCCTATAACCTCTCAGAGTGGCTACGAATACCGGCCATAGTTCGAGTGACATCGCGCCTTTTATCCATCAAAGCACCTCTCATCCCTACTCACTCCTCGAAAGGATCCGGCCAAGTGTTCGAAAGAATCGGCTGGGAACTGACTGTTAAGGGCAGGAACCAACGGCACCACGATAGGATCCTGGCCTTGGCAGAAGAGGCCTCCGAATCCACCAAGCTAAATCACCTGCAGATATCCGGGAACGTGGGCATCATCGCCAGCGGCTTTCCTGCGGCCCTGGCCGAAGACCTCGGAGTATCTCTGCTCTCTGTGAATTATGCCTATCCGCTTCCCTGGAGGCTGATGCGGCGCTTCTTGGATGGCCACCGCCTGGTTCTTGTCGCCGAAGAGCCCAAACCCTGTATCGAGTCTCAGCTTCGCATGAGCCCCAAGGTGAAAGGAAGGCTCACCGGCCATCTGCCCTTTGGGCCCCTGGAAAGATCTGATCTGATAACGGCTCTGGAGAATCTGGAGAAGAATGTAGAAAAAAGGCCGCCGGTCTATGAAAGCGCGGCGGAGAGAGGCTACACAGGAATTTGCGACGACTGCCCTTACGTTCCTCTTTTCCGGGCGCTTGCCGAACTCGACGTACCTGTGGCCGGAGACGCCGGCTGCGTCATTCGCGCCACTCGTGAGCCCTATGAATCCGTGGACATAGTCTACGGTCTGGGCTCATCCGTAGGTGTGGCCTCGGGCTTTCGGACGAAGGGGGTGGCGGTGATCGGCGACTTTGCTTTGGCGCATACTGGCCTGCAGGGATTGATCAACGCCGTCTGGCAGAAGCGCGAGGTGCTGGTGGTCCTGCTCAAAAATGACGTGGCGGCGATGACAGGCTGCCAGGAAGCGCCTGATCTTACAGCGGTTCTGGAAACCCTTGTTCCCACCCGCTGGCTTGACCTTCATGCCTCTAAGGAAAAGATTAAAGAATTGCTGCAGGAAGAGCTGGCGAGGCCGGGGACAAGGGCAGCGGTGGCTGAGGGCAGATGCCCAAGGTGCGGCTAGGCGACAGGCTGAAAACCACAGGAATTCTAAAAAAATTGATTTTTCAATTGACTTTTAGTTCTGATTTCTGCAGATTAATTATCATAAAATAAACTTAATATATGATTAGGATAAGCAAGGGCGATTATGAGAGCTGCCTTGCTCGTGGTCACAATGTTTGTCTTTATGGACGCCATTGTCTCCCAAGCTCCAGCTGCAACCGATTCAATGGTCAGAGCTGGTGATATTGCAGCCTCGACAGCATCTCTTTCTGAGATCGCTTCCCTTGTTGATTTCGTGTTGGAGGCTCGCGATTATGCCCGCACGGTTGAACGTGGAAGGGCATTTTTGGAGTTTGACAATAAGACCGGCCGATTTGTGAAGGGTCAGCTCTACATCTATGCCTATGACTTCCAGGGAACAAATCTGGCTCATCCTTTTCGCCCTGATTTCATAGGCCAGAACAAGTTCAATTTAACCGATCCCAATGGTGTTGCCTTCATCAGAGACCTGGCCGATAATGCCAGGAGAGGAACCGGTTTTACCTATTTCATATTCCCCAATCCGGATCACGGAGGCAGGGACGAGCTCAAGCTTGGTTACGTGGCGAAGGTGGATGATAGCTGGTGGCTGGGCTCGGGCATTTATCTCTCCGAAGTTCCTGCTTTCTTTTCGCCAGAGGCCCGCCGAGATTTGGTCTCCTTCGTGAATGAGGCTCTGAACTATACCCAGAAGAACGGTAAAGATAAGGCAATTGATGCTTTCAATGACAGAAACGGGTCCTTTGTTCGCGGCAGCCTCTACATCTATGCCTATGATCTCAATGGCACTACTCTGGCTTTGCCTTTTCAGATCGAGCTGGTGGACAAGAGCCGCCTGGTTGCAGAAGACTCCTATGGCGTCAGGTTTATTCAGAATTTGATCGATCAGGCAAAGAGGGGACAGGGATATGCCTACTATCTTTACCCTGATCCAAGTGAAAATATGACAGAGCGCCTCAAGCTGAGCTACGTGAGACGTGTGGATGATCGCTGGTTCCTTGGCGCAGGAATCTACGGAGCCGAATCGAAGGCCGAAAACGCCGCTCCCGGAAGTTATCTTGGTGAAATTGCCAGGAATACGAAGGGCAAATAAACAGCATCAACGTACTCTAATTTTTTATGCGCACTCTCATGAGCACCCGCAAATTTTCTCCTTTTTGGGCGTCCCGAAGTCTCCTGCATCGTTGTAGGAAATGCTGTCGGTCTTGTTGCAGTATTGCACCCACCAGTCGAAGACCTTGATCCTGACCGATTGACCCAGGAAGCAGCCGCTAAACCAGAAGTAATGTGGCACGCCATCAAGGTTGATCCCTTCGCCATTGCCTGTAGTGTCCACGAAATGATATTTGGAATCTCCGGGCAGCAGCACCAGGTTGTAGGCATGACCGGGATGGTTGCCCAGAAGAGGAAGATCATACCCTGTGCTGGCGGTGCTGAATGCCTCTGTTTGGCTGTAGCCGGCTTTGCGCAGCAGCGTGGTCACGGCTGCTGCATAATCCACACAAACGCCAGTGTGCAGGATGTTCACCGTGGCGTGCGTCGGGAACATGCCAAGCACGGCGCTATTCTCGCTCATATTCGTATCAGAACGCCATGCCTCCAATCCCCACTCCTCCGGACGGCAGGAGAGTTTCGTGACATTTTCGTTGAAACCTTCCCTAAAGGCGCAGGTTCCAGCCAGGCTCGCTCCGCAGGTCCGGGTGCACTCCGGGTAGCCAGAGCAGCAGGCCTTGAATAGGGCATAGCCCTGCATATACCTCGCCTCCGGACCGAAGGCATTGATGATGTAGAGCGCGCGGCACTTCTTTTTGTCGCCATTGTAATTATTGCAGGCGTTAATAGCATCAGCCACGATGTAGTCAAGGTCGGGATGGCAGACCTCGAACTCCTGGCACCGCGATGTACCATTGGGCCAAGTTTCCTGGCATGGGGTATCCACGGGATAGTATTTCGGCCTGAGGTTGACATTGCCGCAGACCCACGGCTCGGCAATGCCAAGCTCCATGGTATCTGTGGCCGAGAAGTTGGCACTATCGGTGATAGTAAGAGTAACAGTATGCCATCCTGTGGAGAGGTTACTGCTCTCGAACTTATCTGCGCGGCCTATCACGCCGTCAAGGCTCGACCTCCAAATATAACGGAACGGTCCCGTTCCACATACAGAGGCCTCGAACCGAATCGGCTCCCCGCGCGGGAAGGTGCGCACATCTCCCGGAGCAATAATCACAGCCTTTGGCCGACCATCCTGGCAATCGAGGCTCCGGTTTTTGGCCTTTTTGGGACTGCTGTTCATGCAATCGCATTCTTTCATGCCCGAAGTCTGGCTGCCTGTGCCAAGGCTCCACGGCCCCAACGTATGACCTCTCGTACCTGCTGGCATCTCGCCTTGCACGTTCGACCCACCTTCTGCCGGAACGTGTATAAGAGCCGCTATGGCCAGAAAAATAAGCACCACACTTAACAGTGTGTACAGAAAATAGCCGCCTTGGCGAGAGGCGCTGCCCTCATGCAATAGGGGCAGATGTCTGAAATCATTTTCTGTAAAGAAGAGAAGCCAGCAAAAGACGAAAAGAACCCCTGAGATCGCCCAGGTCTTCCAGCCGTAGGGCAGGAAGGTCATGGCAACCTGGCCGATGGGAAAGCCTGCAAGGCCCGTGAAAACGAGCAAGCTCGCGCCTTTTCCCCAACGCCAGGCAGCCCAGGAAATCACTGCTATTACTATTACTAAGATGCATGCCGTCCATTCGCCAACGAGAGCACAGGCCATAAGGCCGGAAAGGGAGAGCAGCCAGCCAAAAATAGCTAATCCAGGTCCTGCCCTCCTGCAATCTGCTGCCAGAGCTGATCCAAGAGCTCCCACAACGCCCAGCAGCACAAAGAGAAATGCTCCCGCGGCAGGAGAGAGGGCGTAGCCATAATCCGCCTGTCTGCCCAAAGATGGCAGAGCGAAGAGGAAGACCAAGCAGCCGATGAGGACGGCGAAGGCACTTCCTACGAACCCCGGCAGCGCCTGCAGAAGCATGCTCCTCTTTGAAAGCAATGGCATCAGGACTACTAGCGCTATCCAGGAAGTTAAAGCCTGTGGAATATCCCTACGGCCTCGGGGCCCACTTCCGCCCAACTTTTCCTAGAATCTCATTCATCAGGATTCTATGAAATCAGGATTCTATGAAATCAGGATTCTATGAACCGATCCGCTCTCCGGTCATGTTGCTGCTTTTCAGATCTTTTCGTGCCTCATTCCGGGCATACTCTGCCTGATAATATTTGGGATCTATTTCCAGGGCTCTGTCATAACAGATTATCGCCTCGTCGTATCTACCAAGCCTTGAGAGCGTGTAACCTTTCAAATACCACGCTCTGACGTTGGACTGGTTGCGAGCAAGGATTCGATCATAGGACTTCAGGGATTCATTCGGGAGGCCCATGCTCTGGGCGACAGCCGCATTCTCAAAGTCGCGCTGGTCCTGAGTGGCATTTCCCTCCGGACTGTTATCGGGGATCGATTGCATCAGCCCCGCAGTAAAGAGCCCGCCCACGATGATAATGAGCCCTGCGATGAAAAGGCCGCTGTAAAGGGCATAGCCTAAAAAGCGAATATTGCTCTTATCATTCTTCAGCAGGGGAAGCGAGGAAGCAATTCTCTCAGGTGTAGCCATAGAGATGAGACCAGCCACAGTCAGGAGAATTCCAGGAATGATCCAATAGATCCAACCCCCGACCAGGTATGAGCCAGAGGCGTAGCCCACAGGAAACCCTAGAAGACCGCAGAGCAAAATCACGCGCGCCAGCCCTCGTCGTTTCTCCGAGTACGAAAGAGAGGCAATCGTTCCCAGCACCCCCAGCAGGATGAAGAGCAGAGCGCCAGCCTCGGGAGGTACCAAGCCTCCCTCCAGCCAGCTGCCCGGAATATGGGAGGAGGTCCCGAAAAGCAGCAAGAGCAGCAGCTCTCCTGCGCCGATCAGAATGCCCAAAAACCCTCCCAGGATGCCAGAGAGCAGCACGCTCACATTCTTCATTCGAAACCTACCTCCTGTCCATCAATACCTATTTCCCATGTCCTTGACGGCCATACCTTAAACTCCCAGGAAAATGCTAACGATTTTCTTCGCAAAAAAAATATGGGCCGGGAAATCTCCGACCCCCTGTCTTGATCTGACCAGGCTCTATTGGCGCGTGCCTATCCAACCTCCCGACCATCCGCCTTCCGATCCATACCTCCAATTGCCGCTGAAGGATTGGCAATCCTGGGACATCATCAGCTCCACATCCCCCGCATCGCTAGTCGGGCTGTAAGAGGGAGCTTCAGACCAGGTGCCGACCAGTTTGTTGCCAGAAACGATGCCTTGAATTCTCCCCTGGTCATGGGTGTAGGTGCCGCCCACCTCATTGCCTGACTGCTGGAGAACCATCTCGCCCCAATCGGAGTTCCAGGTTCCTGTCCAATCGCAGCCAGAACCAATAGTAGTCGTACCCAAATCGTTGTTTTTCGGCGGTCCAGGCGGTATTTCTGTCATATTGCTCCTGCTGCCCTCATCCGAACTCGCCGAATAGCCCTCTACCTTGCTAAACCCGCAACCTCCAGATTCATAATTTTGAGACCAGGAAGATGGATCGGAGTCGACAACGGTGTAGGTCCCTGCTGGAATCACTGTATCCGGACGGCATTTCCAATAGGCATTGGGCACCCCGTTCATGCCCGGTTCAGTTTGCACTGTCCATGGTCCGTAGGTGGTGCCGTCATCCTTCTCCAGGCCTATCGTCCCGCCCACTGTCGTGCCCTGGCCATAATTCCAGTGGTAGGTTTCGATGCCGGTAATCCTCTGAGGCTCGATGGTGGTGAACTTCGGGTTGCAGGTGGGATTGTTGTCCACCGAGGCGATGTTTGTGTTATCAAAAATGAGCTGGCTCTCCTTTGCCCCGTCTTCCTGGTCGCTCATCTCTGTACCCTCCGGGCCCAAAATCAGAGGTTTGATGGCGGCTCCCTCGGGTCCGGTCATATCCGTGGGCTTGCCGGAGGGATCTATCTCCAGAGAGGTTTTCTCTCCAGGGAGGAGATAGACGAAGTAAACCTGGGTCTGATTTATCTTTTTATCCACGATGACCAGGTGGTGCCATCCTTCCTTAACGGCCTCAAAGCTCACTTTGTAAGGAGCATCGGACAGCTCATTCCAGAGCAATCCCCAGCTTCCGGTTTGCTCCTCATAGAAAGGAATCAAGCCTACAGAGAAGCTGCCCTCCAGGCTCTCATTGACCTGGTCTAATGCCATGCTCTTGCCATCACCTTCCCAGAGCACATTCACAGGAGAGCCAGAGTACACTACTCTGCTCGGCTCGTCCATGATGCGTTTGCTATCCGGCACCATGGGAATCGGCCCTAGTATGGTTGGCATGGTCAGGGTTGAAGATCCTTCTTCCTGCGTCGGTTCCTCGGACGCCTTCTTGGGGAGCTTCTCCCGATAGAGCCAGGCCCCCAATTGTCCGCCCCAAACATTGAAGCAGTACTTCTCAGGATCGGAGGGAGATCCCACTGCCCACCTGACCCCCTGCTCCACCTCATTGCCCAGGAAAGATAGCAGAGTGCGGCTGGAGGGCTCCTTCAGCTCCGGATCAGACTGGAACAGGCTCACGATCTTGTCAAGGCCATCGCCCACACCCCTGTCAACCACCATCTCCGCAGGAGTGTAAAAGCCCCAATTTCCCCTGCCCTGCATCTCGAAATATGCTGTGCCAAAGAGATGATACCAGTCGCCGGCATTTTGTCCTTTTCCCAAGGATTCTTGACCTACCATCGGCTCAAGATATGTATCGAAGAAGTCCAAGCTCGCCGGCACCATGGTCAGGGATTGGTCACCCGTGCGGGCCAGGGAGCGGAAGAGGTTATGAGCCAGCAAGGTGGCCTCACGAGCGTCTCCGCTCCTTTGCTCCAAAGCCAGGTTAAAGACATCTCCGGGAGTGAGCTTGCTTTTCTTATCTTTGAACTTATTCACGATCGAGTAATAAAGGGCATACTCAGTTCCCGGAGTTGCTTCACCATCCCGGGGCGTCCTTGAGCTGAATTTGCTTCTATCCTCATCCGAGGTGAAGACGAAGCTCTTGCTCACAGTGTCGCTGGTTCCGCCCTCTGCCCACAGCCAGGAGATAGCAGGCAGAATCCCCAGAGTATTGTCTGAGGAATGGGCTTTGATATCATGGTTCTCGTTATAGTCATCGATAGCCTTCTCCCATTCTTGCTTCAGATCCTCATAATCCCAGCGCAAGCTTCCATACTCTGCTCCCTTCTCGGGAGAAAGGGGGAAATATCTCAAGATAGCCTCGGCGCAGAGGCTCTTCTTGGGGCATGTCGAGCCATCCTGGCATTCTTGCTCCTTGCCTGTTTGCTCTGTCTCGTTCTTAGTCTCAATCACGGGCAGGGAATAGGATCGGTTAAGGCTTCCTTCCACCACTACGCCTCGCGAGCCAGCGTTGTAGCTTCCCTCCAGGGAGATGGTAAAGCTGGCCTCCTGGGCCTGGCCCGGCACTGGAACGGTGACCGAGAAGGGCTGATTCATAACATCCTCAGCCAGACCGTTCTTCGGGAATTTTTCCTGATGGAAGCTCTTCGGCTCCTGACCATCCACGCTGACGCTCACATCTATCGTTGCACCCCAGCCTCCGCTCGCCTTGGCCGTGCCGGAGACAGTCAGCTCATTTCCAGTGAGCTTTCCTTCCAGCTCCCGGTAGAGGGTGAATCCTTCTGAGTCTTTGGGAGCTGCGAAGCCTGCTCCGGAAACGGAATAGCTTATCTGCAGCCCATTGAAAGGTTCAGCGGGAAAGATATCTGCCGAGGTCGTAGAGGACATCACAAATAAAATTATAAGAATAATTTGGATAATTACTTCCGGCTTCGCAATACCAAAACCTAATCTTGAAATATTAATCCCTCCCAAATGGATATCTCCATCGGATGTTTCTGCTCATTTGTCGCGTATCCGACGATCAGGTTCATAGAGGACTTCCTGGAGCATGATGCACTGCAACTCATTTATCACGAGTGTTTGTACACTTATTTTCATCATATTTACAGGTTAGCCCTTGGCAACCATACTTTTGCTATAAGTAAAGATGGTCACAAGCAAATAACAAAACCTAGCGCAACTTTATGTGATCATCAACGGGGACTCAATTGCAGGAGACGATGGAAGAGTGACCAGGGAAGCAAATGGCCCAGCCACTCTCAGAAAAAAGACGCTTTAGGATCGTTACAGGGCTAATCCCCGCCTTTTCAAAGGCGGGATACAGCCCATGCCTATTACTTTCATTCCACGGAATACCTATATATCCCAACCAGGCTATGTATTTTCGTCTGATCTTTGCTACTAGCAGTGGAAGAGACTCAGGTAGGCCAATCAGACTTTGCACCTGGACTCTAAGTAGAAGGTTGCAGTGGGAAAGCCATTGCGTAAAACTTGGACTGATGGATCTGCGAGACCAACTTACCGGGATGGGATCACATCCCATCGGTGAAAGTCCGTAGATGCCCTCGATTTTAATCGAGGGAGTGGTCACAGGCTCGTTTTAAGACTAGCCCTATCCATCTCTTTGCCCTTACCATGCCCATTGGGCTTGTCGATGAAGTACGTGTAGCCCTTGAGCGTCCTGTTGAGCTGCGCTTCGATCTGCTCCAGCTCCTTCTTGTGGATGCACTGATTCTTCTCTACGCATCTGTCCATGATCTCCCAGATGTAATCCTTGGTCTCGTAGTTAAAGAAATCCAGGAGCTTTCTACAGGTATCGCCCTCCACCTTCTGACAGATATACCAGTCATCTCCTTCCGCCATGACATGCACCTCGTGAGCGCAGCCCAGCAGGTTATGAAAGTCCCCAAGTGTGTCCTGATAGGCGCCGAGCAGGAATATGCCCCAATAATAGTCCTCGTTCTCCATTAAAGTGTGCATATCCAGGTATTCCCGGCCCTCACTGTCCCCTGCGTAACGCTTGATCTCCCCATCGGAGTCGCAGGTGATATCAACGATCCGGCCGCGCTCGCAGGGCATCTCATTCAGGCGGTGCAGCGGGATAGTGGGAAAGATCTGCTCCACGCCCCACATGTCAGGCACGGATTGAAAAAGAGAGAAGTTGCCGATATACTTCTGGCTTACAAGTTTCTTTAGCTCCTGGAACTCATCAGATTCGTCCTCGGCTTGCTTGGCCAGGAAGGCAGCTTTCTTGCATACCATCCAGAAGAGCGTCTCGCCTTTAGCTCGCTCTTCGAGGCCGATATTGCCCAGGTTAAAGGAGTCGTAAAGCTCATCCCGATACTGCAGAGCATCGTGGTAGTGCTCCTTGTAGTTGTCGATGTCGATCTCTTTGAAAGCGCTGCAGAGATCGTCGATCTGGATGGGGTCCTCCTCATTCGGAGTGCGCAGCAATGAGTCCTTGGCGTTCTTCTTGCCGATGATTTTGAAGATAAGCATGCTGTGATATGCCGCAATAGCCCTTCCGCTCTCGGAGACTATGGTTGGACAGGGAACCTCCTCCTCCTCGCAGATCTTCTGCACAGTGTAAACCACATCGTTGGCGTACTCGCGGAGCGAATAATTAGCGCTGGAAGGCGTTGCCGTGTTGGAGCCGTTGTAGTCCACGGATAGACCGCCTCCGACGTTCAAATATTCGATTTTGGCCACTTTTCGCGCCTTTGCATATATTCGCGCCGCCTCATTCATGGCATTTTTTATGGTTCTGATATCCGTGATCTGCGAGCCTATATGGAAGTGGATCATCTTCAGGCTGTCCATGAGGTCTCTCTCTCGAAGTATTCTCAAGAGCTCTAGGGCCTCGCTGGTGGACAGGCCGAACTTGGCCGACTCGCCTCCCGACTCCACCCAGCGTCCTGAGCCGCGAGCAAAGAGTTTTACCCTCATGCCCACCCGCGGTGTGATTCCCATCTCTGCCGCATATTTCAGGATATCGTGGATCTCCTCGAAAAGATCCACTACTATTATTATGTTGTTAACATTGTGGATGCTCAGGGCGAGCCGCAAATAGTCCTCGTCCTTGTAGCCGTTGCAGATCAGAAGAGCCTCCTTGGGCAGGCCAAGGGAAAGAGCTGCCAGGAGTTCAGCCTTTGTGCCGACCTCCAGGCCAATTTTGTATTTCGCCCCGTATTTGATGATGTACTCGATGACCTCTTTTCTCTGATTGACCTTCATGGGAAAGATGGGCTGATAGGTGCCTCCATAGGAAAACTCGTCTATGGCTCCCAAAAAAGCTCCAGTGATTTCATTGATCCGATCTTCCAATATCTGAGGAAAGCGCAATAGGACGGGAAACTCCAGGTCTTTAGATTTTTCAATCTCATCGATAAGGTCCATCACGTCCACGGACTGAGATGAATCCTTGTTAGGAACAATAATGATATTTCCTTTATCGTTGACGGAAAAATAGCCGTTGCTCCAGTTCTCAATTCCATAGAGCTCCAAAGAATCGTCAGCCTTCCACATGATCCTCCTCAGCCTGCCACAGGAGATGCGCAACTGGCTTTGAGCATGCCTTCATCGCTCATATACCCTTCACATAAGATAAAATCATCAATGGCATACATACGATCCATCACCCCCGATGAACCCAACGCCGATCGTATCGAACTCTGCTTTTTGGGACTCTTTTGGTATATAAAACTTCATGCCATTGGCTTCATCAGCCTCTGGGGATGGACAATCTTTAAACGTCTCCAGGCCGTTCATAATGAGAACTGCTTGTAGAGGGATAAAATGGATCACGGTCATGGTCATAATTTTATCTGTAACGCCGAGAGGATCAGGACTACCATACCCATGAAGAATCGGAGTGTGGCAGATCTCGTGGCAGACATGGGCAATATGGGCTTTCAGGGAGGACAGCTCGGGACATCACTGTACGTCTGGGAGCGCATGCTGGATGAGGATGTGACCATCTTCCTGGGCCTGGCAGGGGCCATGGTGCCTGCGGGGCTTGGAGAGTTCATAGCCTATCTCTTGCGAGAGCGAAAGGTTGACTGTCTTGTGAGCACAGGTGCCAATCTCTTTCACGATCTTTGCGAGGGCCTGGGCATAATCCACTACCGGGGCAGCGCCTGTGCCGATGATGTCTCCCTGAACGAACAGAAGATAGACAGGATCTACGACGTATTTGTCTCCGAGCTGGAGCTGCACAAAGCGGATACGTACATATCCGACTTCGTGAAAAGATTAAGCAAGGACCGCCGCTATTCCTCCCGGGAGCTGATGTACATGGTAGGCGAGGGCCTGCCCGATACCACAATCCTGGGAGCGGCGCGCAAATCAGGAGTTCCCATCTTCGTGCCGGCTTTGGGAGACAGCTCCTGGGGCATCGGCATGGTCATGGCACTGCGCGAAGGACACAGCATTATGGTGGACCAGATCAAGGACGTGGATGAGATCACAAGAATGGTGGAGAGATCCAAAAAAACAGGCGTAATCTACATCGGCGGAGGGGTTCCCAAGAACTTCATCCAGCAGACGGAGGTGATTGCGGAGCTCATCGGCGAATACTCTGGCGGTCACAGCTATGCCCTTCAGTACACCACCGACGCGCCGCACTGGGGCGGGCTCTCCGGCTGTACCTTTGAGGAGGCCGTATCCTGGGGCAAGGTGGCCAGAGAAGCCAGCAAGGTGCAGGTTTTCTCAGACGCCACTATCACCGTTCCCCTCGTGGTGCAGGCACTCAAAGCCTCGGGACACAAGCGTAAGAGCTATCCGGTTTTCGACTGGGGCGAAGCGAGATTGACGCTGAGATACGTCCAGGCGTAACTTTTGGCGTTTGGACCCATCTGTAACCATTGAATGCTGATGATGGGCGAGGATCAAAAAAAAAACACAGAGCACCAGACAAGGGAAGATGATTCAATGAACAACATACGCAAATCGAATGGCTTGCATGCACAAGTCGTTTGTGAGAGAGATCCTAAAGGTGACCGAGGACCCTGATCAGGCTCATTATTTTTCTCTTCTCATTAGTGCTTCGTAATCTCATAGAGGGACGTGCGAAGGCCGTAGATTTTTCTTTGGCCGCCCTTTTCCCTCCCCCTGGACATCGCGTTCAGTGGCCAATTGTTTTTTGTGCAGCGTGCGCATTCTTATGATCACCCACAGAAAACCGTCTTAGTCCTGTTCCCAATTCAATTTCTCCTGAGGTCGCTTCGTTCGTGTTCGCCAGGTAGGTGATCGGTACTGCCATCCATCTCGGCACTTTTAGACTTCGCAGTCCATCGATAAAATTCCGGGTCCCTATTGTCCAGCACTTCAACTTTCCCCCAGAACCTTGATATAGGCTTCAATTACTTTTATTCTTTTCAGGAGATCCCGATCCAGCTGCCCTGGACTCAAAGTAGTCCCGCTGATCGATGTCCTCGAATCGAATTATCTCTGGCGAGCATGTGCCGGATTTTATTAGCTCCAGACTGCAGTTGAATATCGCTCCCTCAGTGATATTGTACTTCTGCAGGAACTTCGGCCCGGGATACCAGGAGTTGTAAAGCTCGAGGACGTTCTTGCACCCGATTGCGCTCTTGTTTATTCGATCATACGCGTCAAGAGGCAGTGACAGGACATCATTCGGAATAAACTCGAATTTGACCCCGAAGCCTGCATATCCAGGGCCTCCTATGACCTTCTCCTGATGAACAGACTCATCGGTCTGCATGATGGAGCAGATCTCGCACTGACCCTTGTATTCATCATAGGTGCAAGCCGCATCGGACACGACTATCGCACTAGTGATTACGATGTATCCTATTAGAGCTGCATATAGAATCACAGTTCTCATGAATCCCACCATAAATCAATATATTTTTAATATCAAAAATTAAAGTGAAGGATTGCGGACCTAGAGCCCTGTGGCGCTCGCCAGCTCCAGGCTCTGGCTTCCGTCGCCGTTGCCCTCGATCAGCGCCACGACGTCACCGGTATTCCAGAGGTAAAGGTATTTTATGCTTCCGTCGCCTCTGATATCCTTTATCTCCAGCGCTTGATGGCCGTTGACAGTGGCATTGCCGAAGATGGGCAGACCTTTGACCAGAAGCTCTTGGTACTCCGGCTGGGATTTGTAGTTGGATACCGCTGCTTTGGCGTGCTTCTCGTCTGAGAGCTGGATCAAGGTGATCTTGGCATCGTAGGCCACTCCCGGAGTGCCCCACTGGTAGATTCCCACGGAGGCGTTGGCAGGTCCAATACCCTCATAGCCGTAGAATCCCTTGATGTAATCGGTCATGTTCACACTGGGATCATTTTCGGGCAGAGCTGCAATGAGCTTGAATCCCTCGGGCAGGTTCGCCTTTGGCACAGTCAAGCCTGCAGACTGTGTGCCAGCGTTGTTCTCAGCCATGCACCCTGAGCTTGCCAGGAGCACGACAGATATGAATAGCACGCAAATTATGTCTTTCGATCTCATGGGGCTTTATCGTATTTCCAAGTCCATAAGCTTTATGAGCCCAAAGACGGCAAGAAACAAGGCTTAGATACCTTAGGCAAGAGAGAACGAGCAAGGAGAGCAAACGATTCCTTTGGAAAAATCCCAAATCTGCGCCATGATGTTCACAACCTGGCCATGATACCTCATCGGTAGCAGCGCTGATGCGGCAAAAATCAAGCTAAGAAGAGTGCCATCTGGGAATAGGTTCGATCGACCTGTCCCTTGGCAAAACCCGGGCAAGGCTCATCAGACTGTCGTGTGCCCCCACGGATGTCTCAAACCGCGTGCCGGGGACAGTCATTTGGAGCCAACCATTTGGAGTAAAAAGATGGAACGCAAAGATATCGTCAAAAGACAGTTCGACCTGCAGGCACAGAGCTTCAGCAACTGGTCAGTGACCAGGAACGAAGAGTACATGCAGGCATACTTCGAATTCATGGGCATCGATAAAAGGGATGAGCTACTGGACGTTGCCTGCGGAACAGGAGAGTTCTCCGCTTTCTGTGCAAGACGGATCAAGGGCGTTCACGGCATCGACATCTCGGGGAAAATGATCGAGCTGGCTAAAAAGCAAGCCTACGCCAATGGCCTGAACAACATCACTTTTGAATGTTACGATGTGGAGAATATTCCATGCGCTAGCAATTCGTTCTCGGTCGTAGCATGCAGGTCGGCTTTTCACCATATGGAGAATTATCCACGGGTGTTTGAGGAGATGCTAAGATGCTGCAGATACGGCGGACGACTAGCTGTTCAGGATATAATGGCGTATAATGACCAGAAGGTTAATTCGTTCTTCGAGGCTCTTGAGAAGGAAGTCGATATCAGCCACAATGCTACGTTGCATAGAGAAAAGTTTATCGATCTTTTTGATCGGAACCAAGCTGAGGTGATTCGATCGCTTGTGGTGGAAATAGAGCTGAACTTTCGTAATTATTTGAGCCATGCGTTTCAGTCGCCAAGCAGCCTTGAGAAGATCAGAGATCTGCTGGAGAAAGGATTGCAGGATAAGGACATATCACGCTTTCTTTACCTGGACGAAGATAAAGAACCGGTCTTCAAGAGGTCGGTGTTCTTGATCCTCGGTCAAAAACAAGAGAAGTAGCTTTCTAACTATCGGGCGAGGAGCTACATCTTTCCACTGTAGTTGGCCAATAACTAGAGGATAGGCTTCGGCACATTGAGGCGTCAAGAGGATAAGCTCGGACCCGGAATTTGGAAAAGCGGCAGAAGCATTGAATGATCTTTTGCCTGAGTTCAAAAAAATGAAAAAGGAGATACTATGAGAAATTCAGAAATCCTACTCATTCTCACAGTTATGATTATATCAAATTCGGCTCACGCTACATTGACGACATGCCCGGGTTGCAGAGGAGACCAACCGGATTGGATTGCAAGTGCAACCGCTTTTTTAGAAGGAAAGCCCGTTAACGATACCCCGTCTACTTTGAGCGGCCCGCAGCAGGCCAGACTTCTGGATGCACAGATCGATTCCAGGAATAAAGCCGATCAAGCTTCAAATGCAACAAGTAATATAGCGGCAATGCCGACGCGCAATTCGACTTCAATGTTCGATATTAGCCTGAAAGACATACGCGCTGTGCCCAATCCCGCAAATTTCGGCGATACGGTCAAAATAATAGCAGTCTTCGGGAATATCAGCTCCAACTTGACAACTCCGGATAAACCATCGAAGATGACAGATTTGACCCGTATGATGGTTTACGCTGATATCAAGAACTCAGCCGGATTGGAGGTTGGAAGGGTGAATCTGAAACGATCAGCTGAGAATGAATATGCCGGGATCTGGAACGCCCACGTAGGATCAAACGCCTATAATGCAACAATTGAGACATCTGGACCCGACGGCTCAAAGTCGTTCAATGACGCCTTGCAGATAGTAGTGAGAGGCTCTGGGAACACAACGGGCGAGGTTCATGTTATCAAAAAGCTAGGATAAGATTGGCTGGCAACAAAAGGCATGCGTTGGCTTTCTACCCAGATCTTCTTCCCGCGCGCTTCCCCGGGCCGCATGTCTCATTGGCGATGATGGCCAGCAGGCTCGACAGTACGGGAATTGCCATTTCATCTTGCTTCCCGCAGAAGTTTAAATAGAATTGATTGAGAAGCTGAGCCCTTAAGGGATTACCTCAGGAGACATTACAAATGAGATGCATTGGCATAATTCTAATAGTTGCCCTTCTGGGACAATGCTTGGTAGGATGGGCGGTTGCTGCTGGAAACGATAGCAGCGCGTTTATACTGAAACCGGAAGCCCGAGAAGAGTTGATCGGCTTTGTGAATGAAGCCAAAGAATTCGTCCTAGAGGAAGGCAAAGATAAGGCCCTGCAAGCCTTCAGCGATCCCACGGGAAGGTTCGTAAAGGGAGATCTTTACATAATTGCCTACGACTTCAATGGAACCTGTTTGGCTCATCCGTATGCTCATGAAAAGATAGGCAAAAATTGGCTCAATGTGACTGATCTTAATGGTGTTGCTCTTGGCAGGAACTTGCGTGAGGTCGCCAAAAGAGGAGATGGATTCGCGTACTATACCTGGCCCAACCCCGCTCATTCTGGCGCACAGGAGCTTAAGCTAACCTATGTGCTCAAGGTGGACGAAGGATTGTGGTTGGGTGCGGGCATTTATCTGCCTGGTCAGGCTCCGATATTCAGCAATGAATCCAGAAAAGATCTAGTAGCTTTCGTAGAGAGGGCCAGAGACTTTGCCTTAAATAACACTAGAGATGTAGCTCTGAAAGCCTTCAACGATAGAAATGGAGAATTCGTCAAAGGAAACGACTATATCTTTGCCGATGACTTCACGGGTAATGTTCTGGCGCTACCTTTTCAGCCTGACCTAATAGGCAAGAACAGGATTGATAATGTGGATCCCAATGGTGCTAAATTCACTCAAGATTTTATAGCTTTGGCCCAAAATGGAGGCGGATTCACCTACTATATCTATCCAGATCCTGAAAGAAATATGGCGCAGGAACTCAAGCTCAGCTATATCACGAAAGTGGACGATACCTGGTGGATGGGCGCAGGGATCTACGGGGAATGAGATTGCCGGCTTTTTGATATCTTCATCCTGGGATGGCCGGGCGATTCGGGCCCGGTCTCTCAGGCGCTGATAGTAAGGCAGCCAGGGGGCATACCGCTCGCTCTTGCCCGCAGTCCGGTAGAGCTGAACGGCCAGCTTATTAGTAAGGTGGCAGGGATTGACTTTGCAGTGCGGATGGCTGCCTCGATGCCACAGGGATGGCAGGAATGAGGATGACGGCACTGACAACTAGCAGGAATCTGGTCGAGAGGAATGGCCACGAAGCCGCGTCTCAAGTGCGCTCCCGGGAGCTGTACCTTTGGCTTTGCAAGGCCTAACTTATATTCCGTGGCCCTGATATGTTTTTGGTCGCATTGGTCGCGTTCTGAAGCATGTTTATGTTGATCACTTCGGTCATGTCCCTAATCAGGATTATATTCAGGCTATTGTTCTGAATCGTAATTGTATTTGTATTCACATTTGTGACCCCCACGTTTGTCATATTCTTAGGTAGGGTCATGTTTGTCAGGTTCTCAGGCAGTGTCATGTTCGTTGTCGCATTTTCTTTCTCTGCAAAGGCCACGCCAAAAGAGAGTGCCAAGAGGATGGACGCGAGCATTAATCCAACAGTCGATGAGCTTTTCAATTCTCTCCCTCCTTGTTCTTCGTAATATTCGACCTATTTAAATTTAAGGATTTCTGGTCGTGAGTCTCTATTTGGTTTGAGTTTTGTATATGGAATGTCAAGAGCTCTCTACGCTCCAGATGGGGCCTGGTTTCCAGGATGCTGTATCCAAGGGATTGGCTGAAGGTTGCATGTCGCCCTCAATTCGGTCGATCAGGGACGGCCGATCACACATGTGGGCGACAGGGAGGCAGGGAGGCAGCTTGCCGGCATGTCTGCCAGGAATCCGATCGAGTGGGATCGCATTCCACAGGACCGGCAGGGAGGCAGATTGGCGACGCGAGCAGGTTCACGTTCTCCAAGTAGGACTTAGCTCCCCAGCCTTCTGAAGGCAGCTTCAGCCGCAGAAGGCTGTCCAAGCAGGCCCTTAGGTTGAATTTACGTGCCAATTATGACCGCAGAAATTTCGGCCTTTGAATCTCTCTTGGTATAACGATTTTGCGAAAGGCGTTTCCATAATGCGAGGCCAAGGTTGCGGGAGCTGCTCTGCAAGTATCGGGCTGGAGCTTCAGGCATTCTCTGGAAATGATGATTCTTTCCATGGCAGGAATTGCCCTTATGAGCGAATTCCTGGTAGGGTCCTTGCAGTCCGCTACTGACCTCCTTGGCCTGACGCCCTTTTTCGTAGGAATAATCATTGTTTCTATAATAGGAAATGTGGCTGAGCATTTGGTATCTGTGCAAGCTGCCATGCAGAACAGGATGGACTTGAGCATTTCCGTTTCCCTCGGTTCAAGTCTTCAAATCGCGCTTTTCGTCACACCGGTGCTGATTTTCATATCTTTATCCCTAGGAAATCCTCTAACGCTGCAGTTCAATCAATTGGAGCTCATTGCTCTGACGGCAGCTTCTATGATAACGGCTCTGGTTTCACTGGATGGGGAATCCAATTGGCTGGAAGGAGCCATGTTACTTGCAGTCTATAGCATCCTAGGATTGGCGTTCTTCTTCTTGCCTATCGGCATTTGATCAAAAGGCTATTCTAATACACATTTCTGCAGGGGCAGCGATGGGCGGGACCACTGTCTCTTGCCCCCATTATGGTCGAGAGGGACAGCCGTGAAGCCACGCACACGCGCCTCCATTTTTATCATAATAATCATTGTCAAAAATGCTTTTATCGTCGTTCAAGGCTAGCTCCAAGTTTTAGTTCTCCGGCATTTTCTCAAGAATACTGATAATTCTTGTGCATCAATATTTCTGCGAATGGGTTTTTTGCCTTAAAATGATCTAATCAGTTGAAATCAAAAGCATTATGGGATGACCAAAATTTGAATGCATGATGGAAAGAATAAGATACAATTGAGGGATACACCGGAGTAGACTATGCTTTATATAAAGATGAACGAGTTCCAATCATTCAGGCAAAATGGCTACTGGAGGCATTAGTTGAAGATCGCTGTGGACATCGATGGCGTGTTAGCTGATCAGGTCAGTGCCGTCTTGAAAGCAATTGAAAACGAATATGGGCAGAGATACTCCAAGAGCGATGTCAATTGTGCTCACTGGACCTTTGGAGAAAGAGAGATCTGGTCCGAGATAGCCAGGTTGTTAGATGATCCTGAATACGTTCTCGGAGTTCCCTTAATTGAAGGTTCGCAAAACGCCATAAAACAGCTTGCTGGGCATGATGTTTTTGTAGTGACAGCCAGAAGAGCCAATGCGGAGGTAGCTACGAAACAATGGCTGAGAAATCACTTCCCATGCTTGACGGGTTATCACTATGCGATGACAGGCACCAAGCATAATATACCCTCCGATGTGTTGATAGACGATCTAGATATGAATATCGTGGAATTCGTCAAGAGCCATCCTGATCGACACGGAATTCTGTTCTTGCACCCCTGGAGCTTGAACGATACGGATATTGAGAGTTTCTCAGATCAGGTATATTATTGCCCCGAGTGGCAAAGTGTAATTGAGGCTATAGCTGATATTGAACGCACGGGCTAGTCCACTCATGTCCTCGCGGCACTGAGGGAGATATTTCATCGGGGCTTTCAGCGCAATCCGAGCCTGCAGGGCTTTAGGCCCCTGGTATGTGAACGATAGGGCTCTGGCGTCCTCAGCCAGCTGTCCTGATGTGGCCTTGGGGTGGCAGGAGTGCCGATTGGCGGTGCCTTTGGCAAGCGGGAATCCGATCGAGCGGGATCGCACTCCGCATGGCCGTACCCCGGAGCCACCCGGCCCTGCAGCGCTGACGGCAGGGTGCTGCAGGGCCCCGGTGGGCAGGAGCGGGATGCTCGAGTGGTTGGGAGCAATAGCTTCCAACCGGTCAAGCAGGATGGCTGGAGCCACGCTCAAAGATGTAATGCAACGCTGTGGCCGAAACGAAAGAAGTTTGTGCAATGAAGAAAATGCGATCTATCTAACTATGGCGAATGATGAACAGGTCAAGGTTCTTCGACAAGGGGCAGCGGCTTGGAATAAATGGATAGCGGAGAATCCTGATGAATATATAGACCTCAGCGAGGCCGACCTCAGTGAGGCAAACCTCTACAAGGCGAATCTCTACAAGGCAAACCTCAGCGGGGCGAACCTCCAAGAGGCGAACCTCAACTGGGCAAACCTCTACAAAGCCAACCTACATAGGGCAAACCTCAACTGGGCAAACCTCTTCAAGGCTAACCTTAGCGAGATAAATCTCCGAGAGGCTGACCTAAGCGGAGCATTCCTAAGCGGCGCAGACCTAAGCAAGGCGTATCTTATCGAAGCAGACCTCAATCGGGCTGATCTCAGCAAGGCAGACCTTAGCTTGGCCAATCTTAGCAAGGCAAACCTCAGCTGTGCCAATCTAAGCAAGGCAAATCTCAACCGGGCAGATCTAAGCGAGGCAGATCTAAGCAGGGCATATATTTACAAAGCAAACCTCAGTGAGACAAACTTGAGCGGTACAGTTCTGATTGAAACAAACATGAATAGCGCAATTCTTACAGGCTGTAATATATCCAGAGTTTGCGCTTGGGAATTAGCGCTGGATGGTGCCAAACAAAATGATCTCATCATCACACCGCCAGATCGACCAGCCATCAGCGTTGATAACTTCGAAGTCGCGCAATTCATCAATCTGCTCCTTCATAACGAAAATATCCGCCATGTAATTGATACGATAACCTCGAATTTTGTGCTGATCTTAGGCCGCTTCACGCAGGAGCGCAAGACCGTGCTAGACGCTATCAGAGACGAACTTCGCCAACGCGATTATCTGCCCGTTTTATTTGACTTCGAGAAATCAGAAGGCCGTGATCTGACAGATACCATTTCTACACTGGCTCATATGGCCAGATTTGTTATCGCTGATATAACGGATGCCAAGTGCATTCTGGCAGAGCTAGAACCCATTGTCCCAGATCTTCCTTCTGTACCTATAATGCCCTTGATCTTGAATTCAGAATATGAGCATGCTCTATTTGCCCATTTCAAAAAGTACCCATGGGTCTCAGAACCCTATCGATATGAGACCCATGAACACCTGCTATCTACGATCGAAAAGAAGGTCATTGCTCCAGCAGAAGCAAAAATGGAAGAGCTTAGAAAGCGTGGACGGTGAAGGACGGCAATCTAGTTACAAAATTACAGGTTTGTAAACTTATAAATTTATCGGCGGCTGCACTCGCAGCTTGGAGCAGGGTGCACTGTTTCGTAAACTTTGGTTACGAGCTCCCCTAACTTGCTGGATATATTGAGATTTTTCATTTCAATGCAGGGATCTGATCATATTGTACGAAATATTCATGTGGGCCCAGAAATCAATTTTTGATCTTGATCTCTGAAGAAAAGCTTCATCTCATAGATCCCAGATTCATTTCTCTTCTGAACGTCAAATCCCATCTTATCGAAGAGCTTGAACACCGGCTGGTTTCCCATTAGAACTTCTGCTGTGAATCCCAAGAGACCCTTTCTCTTGGCCAGGTAAGTAAGATACTTGATCAACTCAGTGCCTAACCCTTGGGTTTGGTACTCATCTCTCACAGCCAAGGCAATATCCGCGGTATGCATGTCTCTATTTATGCTGTACTGCCCGATACCGATGATCGTCTCCTTCCCGGACTCGCCCAAGACTGCCAGGATCACCATCTTCTGGGTGTAATCGATGACCACGAAATCCTGTAGCATCTCGTGAGGAACATCTTTTCGGGCGGAAATGAACCTCTGATACAGGCTTTCATCTGATAGTGAGTAGAAGAAATCCTTCAGCAGAGGCTCATCACTGATCCTGACCGGCCGTAGCAAGACTTTGAGCCCGTTCTTGATGGTCCGGCGGACCTCCAGATCCTCTGGGTACTCTCCTTTCAACCCGGCGATGAATGCCTGATCCTTGAAAATGAGAGAGAGCTTCTTTGCCTCCTCTACCAACCATGGCCTGAATCTGGGATGGGCTATGGCGATTAGGTCCATTGCCCTCTCCCGGATGCTCTTGCCGTGAAGATAGGCGATCCCGAACTCCGTCACGACATAATGAATATCGCCTCTTGTAAGGGTAACACCAGCTCCCTCTTTCAAGAACGGCACGATTCTGGAAACGCTTCCGTCATCGGCGGTTGATGGCAAGGCCAGGATAGTCTTCCCTCCTGGTGCAAGCACTGCTCCTCTCATGAAGTCAGCCTGGCCCCCTATGCCGCTGTAGAAGACCTTGCCTATCGATTCAGCCGTGGCCTGACCAGTGAGATCCACTTCCAGGGCGCTGTTTATGGCAGTCATGAGCTTGTTTTGGGCTATGATCAACGGATTGTTGGTGTAATCAATAGTTCTGAACTCAACGTTGGGGTTTTCATCGATGAAGTCATAGGTCTCCTTCTTGCCCATGCAGAAAGTTGCAATTGTTTTTCCGTGGTTGATGGACTTCTCAGTGTTGTCCACCACGCCTGTTTTCATCAGCTCGGCAATTCCATCGTTCAGTAGCTCGGTATGGATCCCCAAATGATTTTTATCGCCAAAGCTGGAAACGATAGCGTTAGGTATACTGCCGTATCCTACTTGAATCGTTGAACCGTCTTCGATTATACTTGAGACATAGCGCCCAATACTTTGAGCTATGGCTCCAGGAACCTGCTCTATATACTCTAGGAGCGGCTCGTCACAGGGCACAATGAAGTCCACATCTTTGATTTTAATCTTTCCATCTCCCTGGACGCAAGGCATATTCGAGTTGGCTTGAGCCACCACCAGGGTTGCCTTCTCCACGGCATCCTTAACAATGTCTACGCTTACCCCAAGGTTCATCTCACCATTTTTATCCGGAGGAGTGGTCTGGATCAAGGCAACATCGATTGGGAACCTTTCGGTGCGAATTAGATTGGGGACTGCAGAGAGAAATATTGGGGTATAATCTGCTTCGGCTTTGTTTACCACCCTCCGGGTGCTGTTCCCGATAAAGAAAGATTTGAGACGGAAGTTGTACCTGAACTTCTCATCGGTATATGGGGCTACGCCGAGAGTGACAATATTGATCAGTTCAGCGTCCAGGAATGCTTTGGGATTTTTCTTCACATAACCAAGAAGCTCAGATACCAGATGCTGAGGCTCACCGCAGCCCGTTCCTATGAATATTTTGTCTCCAGGATGGATCTCCTCGAATATGAAACGTTCAGCCTTGAACTTTTCAGGCCAGGCTTTCCTGATCTCATCCCAATTCAAGTTTATGGACTTCATTCCCATCCCTATTATTATCATCTCTTGATTGAATTATGTGCAATCACTAGCAAACACCTAACCCTGGCGATATGATCTTTTCCAATCGCCCAAGGCAAAGACGTGCTTGCCTAAAATGGTCCAAGCCGAAAATCTCACGAAGCCATCATCGAGCCCCTTTGTTCCCGCCATCTCATCACGAGTTGGTCCTAACCAGAAATAAAAAAAAGAAGATCCGCTCACGTCTAGGTGATGAGCGGTATGCTGTTAACGGACTCAGGGTTGGCCAGAGCGGACAGGTCTCCAGTTTCCTTGCCCAGGGCCTTGGCCTTGATGACCCGGCGCATGATCTTGCCGGACCTGGTCTTTGGAACATCCTTGACGAAGTAGACTGTGTCTGGATAGGCGACAGGTCCGAGAACTGTCCTGACGTGCTTGGATATCTCCTTCTTGAGCCCCTCGCTCTCGGCAACGCCATCTTTGAGGATCACGAAGGCCACGATTTTCTCGCCCTTGACCTCATCAGGCTGGCCGATAACGGCTGCCTCGGCTACCTTGGGGTGGCTGACAGCAGCGGACTCGACCTCCGCGTTGGAGATCCTGTGCCCTGCCACCTTCAGCACGTCATCGATCCTTCCCTGGATCCACCAGTAGCCATCCTTGTCTCTGGTAGCCTTGTCTCCAGCAAGATAAGTGCCGGGTTTGGTCTGCCAATACATCTCCCAGTACTCTTTCTTGTATCTTTCATCATCCCTGAAAAATGCGCGGAGCATTGATGGCCATGGAGTCTTGTTGACTATATTTCCGCCAAAGCCAAGTGGAACAGAGTTAGCGTCCGCGTCGAAGATATCAGTGTTGAATCCTGGCAGCGGGAATGCGACTGAACCAGGTTTCTCGGGTGTCATGGGCAGCGGGGCAACGACGTGGCATCCGGTCTCGGTCTGCCACCAGGTATCCATGATGGGTGCCTGGTCGGCGCCTATGTTCTTCCTGAACCAAATGTAGGCTTCAGGGTTCAGCGGCTCGCCCACCGATGCAAGAATTCTGATCGAGTTGAGGTCATACTTCTTTACGTACTCCTCGCCAGCCTTCATAAACATCCTGATCGCTGTGGGTGCGGTGTAGAATATGGAAACACCGTACTGCTCAATTATAGACCACCAGCGGCCCAGATCCGGGAAGTCGGGAGATCCCTCGTAAAGGATGCTGGAAGCGCCCAGGCATAGCGGCCCGTAGACAACGTAGCTATGGCCGGTAATCCAGCCGCAGTCTGCGGTACACCAGTAGACATCATCGTCATGAATATCCAATACCCATGAGCATGTCTGAGCCGGGCCGACGGCATACCCGCCGTGAGCATGCTCAATACCTTTGGGTTTGCCGGTTGTGCCGGAGGTGTACAGAATAAAGAGCCTGTCCTCCGGGTCGAGCTGAACGGTCTCGCATTGGGCGGACTGGCCTTTCACGAAATCGTCGTAATAGACATCGCGTCCCTCTGTCATGGAGACGGCAACGCCGGTTCTCTTGACGACTACTACTTTCTTTACAGAAGGTGCGGTCTTCAGCGCCTCATCGAC
>CAZPUO010000003.1:0-1373 GCA_964589745.1 uncultured Methanotrichaceae archaeon | reverse complement strand
TTGGCCATCTTGTTGACTTCTCTGTAGAGCTCGTAGTAGGTGATGGTCCGCGTGTCACCTAAGGGCTCGCCGATGAAGTAGAAGGCTACCTTGTTCCGGTTTGCGGATTTGGCATGCCTGTCCACGGCGTTGTAGGCGACGTTGATCTTGCCGCCGGTAAACCACTTGTAGTATGGCTTACCGGAATCATCGAGTACCTGGGTGTATGGCTGGTACCAATCAGCGAAGGTCTTGGCCATCTCATCCCAGAAGTCCACGTAGTTGGCAGACGCCCACTCGCGCATCTCCAACTCACTCTTGAATCCTTTCTTCTTCATCCACTGATACGAATTGGAGTGTTCGACAATCCATTTCGGTGTGTTGAAAATCCTGGTCTCTTCTTGGAGAACAGCCGTTTTTACGGAATCTGCCGGTTTCATGATATAACATGTGATATTATGGTATATTAGGGTTTCGCCATATTTTATCATGTGAATTATCGATCGACCCTGGCGAATACTTTATCAATTTCATATTATGTTATATCATAACATGAAACAACTATCCGTAATGGTAGAGGATGACATTCTGGAGGCCATCGAGAACCGTATCGTAGCTTCCGGCCGCAGTAAAAGCGACGTCGTTAGGGAGCTTCTAGTGATCGGTCTGAAAAAACCTCCAACCTCCGCTTACAGAGATCTTGTAATCAATGCCATTGCAGAACATGAAAAAAAATTCCATAAAACGGATACAGCTCAGGAACCATAAGAAGATGCAAAAGCTCCAGCTTCTACGCACTGCTGGCGTGCTAGTGCCCCCATATTTCCCGCCAGATGAGTACGGGATCAAAACTGCAGACTATTTCGGCAAGTGTTGGAACCGCCGCGACATCTCGGGTACGTTCAACTATTACAAGCACTTGGGCTGAGATCGAAAAGCATGGAGCGTAAATACGTTCTCACATCACAGCTTCGGCAGTCTAAAAAGCGGCTGCGACATTGTAACCATGAAGTAATTGATGCGTTATTCTGATGTTGTGTAATGCCGCTCTAAAATCTTTGAAATCAGTAGCCCTTTGGTCGATTGGTCTTTGAAATTTAAGATACGACTTACCAACCATACACTGGACTCTATGGCACGATTACATCTGCCGACTGGGCGATTATATTCACCTCAACCAGCCTGCCTTCAACCTCCTTGGAATCCCCGAAGATGCCTTCCATCAGCACTTTTCCGTCGTGCATGATGAGTCTGACCACGCTTTCCATCACCTTCTCCCTGGTTTCACCTTTTACAGTGTAAACGGAAAGTTCGCACATTACTCCTCTTTTTTAGAATAAGGCGGGCCCGGCGGGACTCGAACCCGCGACCCCCGGGTTAGAAGCCCGGTGCTA
>CAZPUO010000002.1:0-31376 GCA_964589745.1 uncultured Methanotrichaceae archaeon | reverse complement strand
TGCGGGGAAAGGGATTCGAACCCTTGAACTCCTGCGAGAATAGATCTTGAGTCTATCACCGTTGGCCTGGCTTGGTTATCCCCGCATCCGACCTGCCAGCAGCAGATCGAGCATCTTCCAAGCACCTGCGGGTTTATGAATCTTGCGTCAGCCCCTCCACGGCCCGCCGGAAAGTCACGCCCCGGCGGCCCGCGCAGCGCTCAAGCATCCACATGAGAGACGCAGGTCCAGTGGTAGTATCCGAAGATCGCGGTGCCCGTCACCTCGTCGTACTCCTCCAGCTCGCATCCGCAGATCTGGCAGGCTTCTCCGTCGGGAACCTCGATCTCGGAATCATTGCACAGGATCGTCACCATCGAGATCAGCTTCCTGTTATGAAGACTTATGATTTTTGATTCGCATGTGGTCCGCCTCCGCATGGCGGATGCTCGTATTATCTCGGCATCGATAAATTCATAACGGTCTAATTATGGATAACAGCTCAAAAGAGGTGTACCCAATTGAAGATCATCGGTCTTGCCGATCCGAAAGTTGAATCCAACCTGCGCGGGGCGGGCATAGGCATGTCCGTATCTGAGGCGCGCTCCATCGCCGAGGTGCTGGGCCGCGATCCCACCCTCACCGAGCTTTTCTGCTATGATGCCATGTGGTCCGAGCACTGCTCCTACAAGAGCAGCCGTGCCACCTTAAAAGAATTCCTGCCCACCGAAGGGCCGAACGTGGTCATGGGCCCAGTTGAGGACTCCGGGATTGTAGCTATCGATGACCAGTGGTGCGTGGTCATCTCCCACGAGAGCCACAACCACCCCAGCCAGATCCTGCCCAACGAGGGCGCAGCGACTGGAATTGGCGGCATCGTCAGAGATGTGAACTGCATGGGGGCGACCGTGATCGCCACTGCCGATCCACTGCGCTTTGGCGATCCCTACGGTCCCAAGGCCAGCAAAGTACGCTGGGTGGCAGAAGGCGTTGTGGACGGAATCTGGCAGTACGGCAACGCCCTGGGCGTCCCCAACCTTGGCGGCGACATCGTCTTCAACGAGAGCTTCGACGACAACTGCCTGGTGAATGTGGTTTCCTTAGGAATCGTTCGCAAGGATCAGATCATCCGCTCGCGGGCCCCTCCGGGCGCGGGCGAGAAGGGCTACGACGTGATCCTCATCGGCAAGCCCACTGACTCCAGCGGTCTGGGTGGCGTCACCTTCGCCTCGGAGGCCCTGCGGGAGGAGGACGAGGAGACAAACCGCGGCGCTGTTCAGATCCCCAATCCATTCCTCAAGAACGTTCTCTTCAAGGCCAACGATGATCTCTTCCGCCTGGTCCGCGAGGCCGGGGTCGAGATCGGCTTCAAAGACCTGGGCGGAGGCGGCTTCACCTGCGCCACCTCCGAAATGGGCGCAGCTGGAGGCTTTGGCATGGAGATCAACCTGGATGACATGCATAAGGCTGCCGACTTTCCTCCCGAGGTACTGAGCATCGCAGAGACCCAGGAGCGCTTTCTGATCATCTCGCCCCCTGAGCTTCGTCTGATGATACTCAAGATCTACAACGAGGACTGGGATCTGCCCAACGTCTATAAGGGCGCCAGAGCCAGCGTGGTGGGCAGGATGAACACCGGCGATCGGTTCGTGGTACGTCACAAGGGCGAGGTCGTCTGCGACGTTCCCATCCAGCACCTCACCGGCGGAATACGCTATCAACGCGAGGAGAAAGCACGCATACAGAGCCTGGCCGAACCAGTGACAGAGGAGCCCCAAGACTACAACCAGGTCCTGCTAAAGATCCTTCGGTCGCCCAACATCGCATCCCGCGAGCACGTTTACCGGTACTACGATACTGAAGTCATGGGCAGCGCTGTGATCAGGCCCGGAGAGGCCGACGCAGGCCTGATCGCGCCAGTCCGGGGAGAGAAATTCGGCGTGGCCCTTGCTGTTGATTCCAACCCATTCTACGGCAGGATAAGCCCCTACTGGGGCGGTGCCACAGCCGCAGCCGAGGCCATGAGGAATGTGGCGGCAATCGGAGCCACACCTTCAACCATAACCGACTGTCTGAACTACGGGAACCCTGAGAAGCCGGAAGCCTTCTGGGAATTCAGGGAAGGGGTGAAGGGCCTGGCGGAGTCCTGCAAGAAGCTATGGCTGAAAGGATACGAGAACCAGCCTGTTCCAATCGTCTCGGGCAATGTGAGCTTCTACAACGAATCGCCGCAGGACTCGGTGGATCCTTCGCCCGTCATCGCCTGCGTGGGCATCATCAAGGACATCAGCAAAGCGATCACCCAGGAGCTTAAGGCGGCTGAGGACAAGCTTTTCCTGATCGGTCCGAGGTTCGAGGAGCTGGGCGGCTCGGAGTACTACCGGACCATGTTCAGTGTTACAGGAGCCAGCGTTCCCATCGTTCGGTTCGATCTGGAGAGAGATATGATTTATGCGGTCATCGATGCCATAGACGAGGGGCTCCTGGCGGCGGCCCACGACATCTCCAACGGAGGCCTATCCTGCACTGCCATGGAGATGGCCCTCACCAGGCCTGCGAAGTTCGGGTTTGAGCTGGACCTTGACAGGGCGGGGGACGCTGGCATGAGGACCGACAAGCTGCTCTTCTCAGAGTCGTCCGGCTTCGTTTTGGAGGCAAGGCCCGGAAAAGAGGCCAGACTGATGGAGCTTTTGAGGAACCGCCATCTAGAGCCGATGGACATCGGAAAGGTAACGAATGAGAGAAGGATTGTGATAAAAAGAGCAGGCGAGACTGTGGCCGACCTGGACCTGGATGAGGCTAGAATGGCATGGACCAGCGGCCTTGCGGAGGCGATGAGATGAGGATCGCCGTGATGCAGTTCCCTGGGACGAACTGCGAGCATGAGACCCTGGTGGCGGTGAAAGCCGTGGGCATGAATGGGGAGATCTTCCGGTGGAACAGGTCGGCGGGAGAGCTTTCCGGCTTCGATGGGTACTTCATACCAGGAGGCTTCGCCTACCAGGACAGAGTGCGTGCTGGCGCTATCGCCTCCAAGGAGCCGGTGATGGACGCTCTGCGAGAGGAAGCGGCTGCAGGAAAGCCGATCATCGGAATATGCAATGGATTCCAGATCCTGGTTGAGGCTGGCCTTCTCCCAGGCACCGGCAAGATCGATATGGCTCTGGCCCAGAACGTGATGGTCTCCAAAGGCCAGATCGTACGCAGAGGCTACTACTGCGACTGGGTCAATCTGAGGCATGAGGCTCCTTCTCGCAGATGCAGCGGATCCTTTCTCGTTGAGAGGGGTGCCTTGATGCGCATCCCCATCGCCCACGGCGAAGGGAACCTAGTCACCACCACGCCTGAGCTCATGCAGAAGCTGAATGATGAAGAGCAGGTGGTCTTCCGCTACTGCGACAAGAATGGACGAGTGATAAACGAGTTCCCTGTGAATGTGAACGGCAGCACGGAAAGCATCGCAGGCATCTGCAACCCGGAAGGAAACGTCCTGGGAATGATGCCCCACCCGGAGAGATCTTTCTTCGCCTGGCAGCTTCCCGCCTTTGATCCCAAAAAGGGGCGCCCGGATGAGCCGGGGCCGGGAAGGCGGGTCTTTGAGTCCATGAAGCGCTACATCGAGGTGAACGCATGAGCCAGAAGATCAATCTGCGGGTTTGGCTGAAGATCCCCGATGCCGAGGCGGCCACAGTGAAGAACACCCTTGAACGGAGGATGGGATTTGCGGATTTGCTGGCGGACGTGAAGAAGGAGCGTCTCTTCAGCATAGAGGTTGATTCTGGAGATTTGCAGGAGCTGGCCGGGGTCTTTGCGAGAGAGCTGGTCAACGAGAACAAGGAGAGCCACAAGGTCCTGATCGATGAGCTGAAGTTCGAGGAAGGCTACATTCCGGTAAAGGTCACCCTGCACATCGAGGACGGCGAGGCAATATCGACCAGAGACAGGCTGCGAAACCGTCTCGGCTTCAAGAATGTTGTGGACGTGAAGAAGGCCACCATCTGGAAGCTGTATCTGAAGGGCGAGAATCAGGAGAGAGTCGCTAGGGAGATTGCCGAAAGGCTGTTGATAAATCCGCACAAAGACAGCTACGAGGTCCTGAGCCAGTCGGAAATTTTATTCGAAGCGGCAAGGTGAGCGGTCCTCCACCATCATATTTTGTTTATCTTTTTCGAAATCTACATAAGCTTCTTCTCGATGCTTCTTACTCTTTTCACGAATCTATCAGGCCTTGATGCTTTCCAGGAATCCCTCTATCGATTCGATGAATTCATAAAAGTCGTAGATATGATTTTTCAGAATGGAGTATGCGATGCGATCATCTATCTTGCCGTACCTGTGGACAACTATGTTCCTGAAGCCCTTCATTGTCCCGATCTTGTCTCCTATCGTTTCCGTCAGGACGCCTCTTTTCACCAGACCCTCTATAAAACTCTCCTCGCTCTCTGGCATTCCCAGGCTCAGGTCAGAATTTATTATGGCACAGATATCTATGACGTTCTCGATGGCGAACTCTGTCCTCTTGTATATTCCGTCTTTGATCAGCCCCAGTTGAGAGAACTCCTCGAAGGTGAGCGAAAGGTTTGCCAGAACAAGGTTTACGCTCTCCTCGATCTCGGTCAGCTTTGCTCTGATTTGCTCTATCCTAAGTCTTCTCTCCCTCATTAATTTCCCCCATGGCTTAATTTATCCTTACTTCAGGCGATGGGCTCCAGTCCGATATAATCATAATATCTGCGCTTGAAGGACTCAAACTCCTTTAGGGTCTCGTAGGCTTTATCGTACATAAATGGCAGATCGTCGGAGTATAGCACCTTTCCCTTCAAAGCCGCCATGCGCAGGGGAAGAGGAAGCTGCTGGAAGATTTTAATATCGTAGACATCATCAAAGAGTTCTGATAAGACCTTCAGCCTGAACTCAGAGGCATCCATGCCTTCGTAGTAGACGCTGATGTCGATGTCCGAGCTATCTTTCATCTTTTCCTGGCCAGCCGAGCCATAGAGAATGATGAAGCGAACCTTGGAGCCGCCAAGAGTCCTGATCTTCTGGACGGCTCGATCAATTTTCTCGGATAGGCTGGGCTGCATTAGATATCACCCTACATGCTTTAGAGGCATTTCTTTTCTGGATTGGAACTCAAAGGGGAAAAGCTTTTCTTAGTTGCAGAAGGTTTTTCGTTGGCTTAACCATCATGTTTATTGCCATCCGGACCGCGGCCTGTAACATAGCTGCAATACCCTCCATACTCAGTGACATTCAAAACTCAGTGACATACAAAAAGATTGATGCTTTACGAGGCTCTAGAATCCACTGCTGGACGCCAGGAACTTCCAGTCTTCAGTGCTGTTGGTGTCTCTCCCGTCCGGATCCCTGGTCCAGGCAAACTCATTATCATCGGCATCGCTCAGCACGGGCGTCCTGTCTTCCTCCGCGCCCGTCTCATTCTTCAAGATCAGAACTTCGCCGGATTTTGACAGCCAATGGGGTGGCACAGCCGATACGTAATAATCAAGGCCTTTGATGACTGTGCCTCTCGGTATCGTCATCGATCGTCCTTCGGAGGTATTTATAACCCATCCGCCGATGTTTACCTCTTTATCGTCATTGTTGTAGAGCTCGAACCATGCCTGCACTGTGGTCTTGAAGGCGTTCTCGTCGCCAGGCGGGTTTTGCTCAACTTCATTGATGACCACGCTGGCCTGCACCACTCCAAGCAAAAATGCGACCCATAACAGGGTCAGAAGACGTATTGAACCTGATCTCATTTGAAATCCTCTATCAAGCGTGTATCTACAGCATCTTATCATTATCGGAAAAGATGCACAGAAAGATTATTGGAGCGAGATTTGATAGGTGAGAAGGAACCGCGGGTGCAGACCTTGTTTAACCTGATCTTCTAGCCGCAACAACTTTGGCTGAAAGATAAGATTTAATAATGATAATGATTAACAGTTCTAAATACTTGACAAATATATTGAGTGAAAATAAAATGCAGTCCAGAGATGGAGGACGCGAAGAAAATCGACTCTGGAAGGAAATATGTCCAAAAGCAACGGCCAGTTTTGCCCAGTCGAGTTTAACATCGGCGGGATAAAGACGATCATAATCGACTCACATAACGAGATCGTACCATACTGGTTCACAGAATACCTGAAGCGAGGATGCCGCCTGGTCGTGGTCCGAATAGATGAGCATCATGATATGTTCCATCAGTGCCCTGCCTTTCCTGCCAGAGAAGGGAGGCAGAGCTTTGAGTTTCTGGCCAGGCTGATGCCTTATCTCTGGGATTATTGCAGGAGAAAAGTAAACGAAGGAAATTTTACTTGTCCAGCATTTCATTATGGCATTTTAGGCGCTCTATATCATTTCAATCCAAGAGACAACAATATCAATGCCTACGGAAGAGTTTCAGGCTCGAAGTTCATGGATCCGCCAAAGACAAAAGAAAAATGCATCCTTGAAATGGGAAACAGACGCAGGTGGATCGTTTGGGATGAGACGATAACCAAGCTAAAAGACCAGTACGGAAAAGTTGTTCCTATTCCCAGAAAGATATCATGGGATGATTTCAGAAAAGACCTTGAAGAAAGCCTCTTTCCTGCGGTAGTCGGTTTCGACCTCGACGGATTGTACGGGCTTGGTGATAAAGGCTCCATCGAGAAAGTCGTTTCTAAGAGGCTGGAAAAGGTCAAACGTATTCTCGGGTGTGTTTCTTCGCCTGCCTTCATCTGCCTGGCCCGCTCCCAGAATCCCAAACCTTACGTGCCTCCGGAAAAGGTTGATAGCCTGCAATCGATAGTTTTAAACCTCCTTGAGAGAATTTACAGCTAAACGTACATGACCCAAGGGCCGCCCATGAGAATGAAAATTCGGGTGTATAGGTATATTTAATCTTGTTTGATCTTCATATTGATGAGTGATTTGGTCGACCAAAATTGGCGGTTTGCATTGATCCCGTCAGCAAAACTGACCAGGCAACAATTAGCACCCATGAATGTTGCCCTTCAATGTGGCACGCGTACCATACTTACAATACCTGCAGTTGCTTCACTCATCTGAAGGAGGTATAATAATGCAACCTATATTGGAAAGTTGCTGTGGATTGGATGTTCATAAGTTCATGATTAAGGCCTGCATAGCTAAAGTACCATTGGACAGACCTCCGAAGTTAGAGATTCGAACTTTCTTCGCAATGACGTCCGATCTATTAAAATTAAAGGATTGGTTGGCAAAGAATGAAGTAGAAGCGGTTGCGATGGAAAGCACAGGAGTGTATTGGAAGCCTATCTTCAATATTCTTGAAGATTGTTTTGATATAGTCCTGGCGAATCCTCAGTATCTAAAGAAAGTTCCCGATAAGAAAAGCGATGTCAGAGATTGCCAGTGGATTGCCACCTTGCTGCGCAACGGTTTGATTCCAAAGAGTTTTATCCCGCCTAGAGATATTAGGGAACTGAGGGACCTAAACAGAACTCGAAGGAAGCATATTGAAATTATGGCTTCGGAGAAGAACCGTCTCCAAAAAGTTTTGGAAGACGCCAATATCAAGTTGGGCTCTGTAGTCTCAAAGATCAATGGCAAATCCTCTATGAAGATGATACAATCTCTATTGGAAAAAGATGAGCGTTCCAGGGAAAAAATTGCTGAAATGGCTCGCAGAAAGCTAAAGAGGAAAGTCCCTCAACTTATTGAGGCGCTGAATGGACGGGTAACTGAACATCACAGGTTCCTTCTAAGATTCCACTTGGATAACATAGCTTTCCAGTTAGAACAAATCCAGGAGCTAGATGAAGAAATCCAAAGGCGTATGGTCCCTTTTCAAAAGGAGTATCAACTGATCCAGACCTTGCCAGGGATAAGTAAGACCTCAGCAGCCGCAATAATTGCTGAAATAGGAACAGACATGTCGCAGTTCCCTGATGAGGCTCATCTCTCTTCATGGGCTGGAATGTGTCCGGGAAATAATGAGAGTGCCGGGGTCAAGAAAAGCGGAAGGACTCGAAAAGGGAATGGATTCCTCAAAGGCATCCTCACAGAGGTTGCTTGGGCCGCGTCCAGAACCAAAGGCTCTGCCTATAGCGCTATCTATAATGGCATTGCTAAACGCCGTGGAAAGAAAAGGGCTCTAATTGCCCTAGGGCATCATATCTTATGTGATATATACAGAGTTCTAACTACCGGCGAGACCTATGTGGATGAAGGAGCTGAAGCTGTTTTTAAAAGAAACTCCAAAGCTAGAGAAGGGGCAATGATAAGGGCATTGGAGCGATCTGGGTATACAATAACCAAGGTTGCGGCTTAGCTTATGTAGCTATGAGGTGATTTTCATACCATTATGGCACGCTACCTTCAAAATTATAGTGTTTAACCTAATGGCTTTATAAGTAGAAAGCGGTTTGATCAAGCTATGCATAGCGGTCATAAGTTTCATACATTAGGTAAAACACTATAATTTTGGCTACCTAGACTCAGCAATTTTTGAAATTCAAATGAGAATCAGCTAGGAAATATAGATCGTATGGATATAGCCTAAACTAAGTTTGCTTGGGAGTTTTTAAATGAGTTCCTTGGCAATTGAGTCGCTCTCAAGATCAATCGATTTTGGGACCCATGCCGCTTTGAAAGTCCTTCTGTTCTTCGTCTATTTCTTATATCGCCTTTTACGTCCACGAGGCAGATATCACCAAAAAGATGAAATCATTATGAGACAAAGTCAAGGCAATGACTTCGGTTGCAATATCTATGCGTGTTGCATTAATTCTGTTTCTGATGCTGTTTCTGGCGGCCCCAGCCTGGGCCTCCCATGAGGCTGGACAGGTGGGGGACTGCCACGTCTCCTTCGATATGAATACCACATTGCAGTACACTGTGGTTGTTCAAGGTCCCTCCAGCGGCGTCACAGCTTCTGGAGCGAAATTCACCAGGTACAACCTCACTGTGGATAGCGCAGATTACTTTGCCTCGATGGTCCTGACCCGCTATGATGAGCCTGTAGTAGCCAACGTCACTGCTGATGAGTATATTGTGTTGAATGCGCTTCAGCTAGCTGGGGCTGATCAGCCCAATCTGTATCAGGTTCCGATTGATGGGCAGCCGGGCGTTCTGGGAAGCTTCAGGTTCAAGAACATAGATCTTGGCGGAGGAAAAATCCAGCAGGGTGATATCGTTGTCGCGGCATGCTACTCTCCAGATGGGGCAGTCTCAGAGGATGGAGTTTATCGCGGAAAGACCGACTGTCGCATAATATCCACTTATCCCTGGGAGATCATCAGGGACATGATTTACACCCTGCATGTAGAAGTGCCAAAAAATGAGAGCGTGAGTGTAGCCGGGAATCAGCCGTGAAAGCTGGAGCGTTCTAGAGCAACCGAATATTTTTTTGGAAATTACGATCTGTAAAGGCTTTCAATGAATCATGGGCTTCAGCCATACGGCTTTCAAGGCTCGCGGAGCGATGCTGGCGTTTGGCCTCTGAGCAAGTTTGCATCGTCCGTCTCGCGTTTGTCCCTCTACACAAAGATGCTCAAGAAACGCATGTATATACAACTCTAAGTTTGCGTATGATCCCGACAGAAGCACGTGTTGCTGGTGATAGGAGGATAGGACACAATCTTAAGTTCTTTTGCTTTTATGGGCGGCATTATCGACAGGCACAGATTCATGGAGGATTCATGTAGATACTAGATGAAATCTACATAAAAATCAGCCTTTAATATTAAGATGGAGAACATGGAATTTGGAGGAATCTAAATCGATACAATCAAACTTATATTGTCGGTTACAGCGCTGGCAATGCTGATGGTGGCAGGTGCAAGCGCCGTAGATGATGGAGCATTTGACAGTGAACATAGCTTCGGCGGCGATCACCACGGTGGGGATCATCGTGATGGCGGCCATTTCGACCGCGGGCACGACTGGCTGAATCCTGGAGGCTCATATTCGTACACCTGGTGGACTCCAACCTACTACGATTATTCCTGGTATCCCACTTATCCTTATTCTTACTATCCGACCACCTACTATTACACGACACCTGTAGTCTACAGCACCTATTACTACGACCCCGTAGTGTATAACTATGATCCCTGGTGGGCGGCCAACGCTTACGGCATAGGTGGGGCAACCTACTACTACGGCAGCTGGTCTTGGTCTTCTCACCACGGCGGCTTCTTCTAAATCCAGAGAAGAAGTTAATCCAGAAGAAGTCCTTAGGTTTGACCGGATGCCTTTGATGACGGCGAAATTGATCAGAACGAAATGCTGAGGTTGATGCAGAGCCCAAGTTAAGAAACATCAACTTTCAGAAAGCCAAAGTTCAAAAAGCCAAAGGAGACCGCCTCCGACAGGAGGCAACGGTCTCCCAAGCACTTCCTTGGAAAGGTCTCTTTAAGGATGATCTCGAAGCAGACATCCCTGTTTCTATACTAACTTTAAATATTTATTTATTAGAAATCTCTGCATGATCAAGCGGCTTTGAAAAACCGCTGGTCAGGGCGCCGTAGCTCGTTCTTGATCTTCCTCATCAGATCTCCTGGGACCGGATAATTTCCATCCTTCCGGCCAGCCTGTATCAGCTCCTCATGAGCTATGCCCAGGGCACAGTGATCCAGAACAAAGGTTGCCGTGATCTCCTGGTCTTCTGCAGTTATGATGGTTATCACGAGCCTAGCCTTCTTATCGAGGACGTTTATGAAGAAATAGGAAATCCCTCGCATCTCGGGCAGCCTATGCCTAAGATAGTGGTATTCTCGCAAGGATCGCACTCGAGTAAGGGCAAACGCTTCGCTTAGCGAGAGATCGAACCTTACCTTGCCGGGATCGAATGTGATTGGTTCTTGAAGGGCGGTCATGTCTGATCAAAATTAGCACTTGCTAGATTAAAACTTTTTTCATCGGTTTGCTGCAACGTGGCGGCAAATAGGCAGGTCAGATTTTTTCTCAAAATACAACTATTTTTTTCAACACGCTAATCGAATAGCCTAAGTCGTTTTAAGAATCCTGCTAATCCAGCAGTTTCACCGCTTCCTCAGGGGTTTCGGCCTTTATCGTTCCTGGAATATCCCAGCTCTGGAGGCTGATGACCCGCTTTTTCATCTTCAGGGCCAGCGCAATCTCCGAGAGCGCGCCGTGTTCTCCCGGCAGGGCTATGACGGCATCTGCGCTCTTTACAATGATCACATTCCGGGCATGGCCCATTCCTGTGGCAATCGCTATGCTGATACATGGGTTGGCATCTATTTTTTCGCCGGGAAGCACGCCCACCACAAGCCCGCCTGCGGTTCTTGCCCCGTGGGCCACAGCCTCCATCACTCCACCCAGGCCGCCGCAGATGAGAATATGGCCTCGCTCTGCCAGAAGCCTGCCAAGCTCTTGGGCCTGCTCGCGAACCTTTGGGCTGCAGTCACCGCCTCCCACGACCGCTACCTGCATCTGCTTCTTCCCTGCTCAATCGTTCATTGACGTAATTTGATATCGTCTTTAGCGCAAGGTTTTCATATACCGCTTAGGAGATAATTCTTTTTGTGAACGTTTTCAGTCAGCTTGATGGCAGGATCAGGGCCATGCTAGCTCTGCAGTCCATCTTTGAGCCGACGCTGCCGCAGGAACAGTCCATTCCCGCTATCCTGGCCGGAGAGAACGTGCTCCTCATCGCGCCTACCGGAACGGGCAAGACCGAGGCGGCGAGCCTGCCCATCTTCCATCGAATTATGCATGGAAAAGGCAAAGGCACCCAGGCGGTTTACGTCACACCTCTGCGCGCCCTGAACAGGGATATGCTGCGCCGGTTTCATGAATGGGGAGAGAAGCTTCAGGTTTCTGTGGCGGTTCGCCATGGCGACACCAGCCAGGCCGATCGACGAAGACAGTCTCTCCGGCCTCCTGATCTGCTGATCACCACTCCGGAGACGCTGCAGATAATGCTCACCGGCAAGCGCCTCAGGCAGAACTTGTCAGGCGTCAGAACCGTTGTGGTGGATGAGGTTCACGAGATGGCTGCTTCCAAGCGCGGCTCGCAGCTGGCTGTGCTCCTGGAGAGACTGTGCGAGTTGGCGGGCGATTTTCAACGAATCGGCCTCTCAGCCACCGTCGGGTCTCCTGAGGTGGTGGCAAAGTTACTTGTTGGAACTATGCGCAGCTGCAGAATTGTCCAGGCTGATGTGGAACGGGCGAGCGACTTCCGGGTGGTCAGCCCCCAGCCCAAACATGGCGATTTTGCCATGGCAAGCACTCTTGAGTGCGATCCTCGCCTGGCTGCGCAGATCCGTTGCATCCGGGAGATAGTTCGATCCAAAAAGTGCCTGATCTTCGTGAACACCAGACAGGCAGCTGAGGTTTTAGGTTCCAGGTTCCGGCAGCTGGGCGAGCCCATTGGAGTTCACCATGGCAGTCTCTCCGTGGAAGCGCGCGTGGAAGCTGAGGAGGCTTTCAAGACCGGGGCCTTGCAGGGTCTCATCTGCACCTCATCCATGGAGCTTGGGATCGACATCGGCGACGTTGACCATGTCATCCAGTACAGTTCACCGCGCCAGGTCTCGCGGCTGCTGCAGCGCGTCGGTCGCGCCGGTCACAGGATCGGCCGCGTGGCATCCGGCACCATAATCGCCACCTGTGCGGATGACGTGGCCGAGGCCTGCGCCATCGCCCGCCGGGCAGGCGCGAGCGAGCTGGAGGCGATCCAGATTCACGAGAAGCCCATGGATGTCCTGGCAAACCAGATTGTGGGGCTGGAGATGGACTTTGGAGAGATCGATCTGGAGAGGGCGTACCGTATCGTCATCCGCGCCTATCCCTTCCGTGACCTGAAGTTGGAGGAAATGAGGGAGGTGGTCTCTCAAATAGCGGAGCACAGGTTGGTTCGGCCGTATCAGGAGAAGCTTCAGAGGACTCGCAAGGCCCGGGAGTACTACATTGAGAACCTCTCCATGATTCCGGACGAGAAGAGGTACAACATCTACGACATCGTGGGCCGCCGGTCGGTTGGCACCCTGGACGAGGCCTTCGTGGTGAGCTTTGCGGAGCCTGGCGCCACCTTCGTCACCAAGGGCGAGATCTGGGAGATATCCGAGGTCGATGTTGATCATGATGAGATCAAGGTCGTGCCCATCCATCGCAGCGGCGAGATTCCCAGCTGGACGGGCGAGGAGATCCCCGTGCCCTTCGAGGTGGCACAGGAGGTCGGCCGGATAAGGCGACAGATCCGGGAAACCCTGGAGGCAGCAGGGGAACAGGCAGCTGCAGAGCAGCTCATGGGCGCGTATCCTCTGGACATCGAATCCGCAGCGGAGCTGGTGGACCTCGTGAAAAAGCAGGTTGAACACAGCCTGCCCGTCCCGGATGAATCTCATATCGTGGTGGAGAGCGGAGGAGAGGGTGCAGTCATAAATTGCTGCTTCGGCCACAAGACTAACGACACCTTTGGCCGCGTGCTCACCGCCGTCCTCTCCGCGCGCTTCGGGAGCAGTGTCGCCCTGCAGATTGACCCCTACCGGATCGAGCTGATGCTGCCCAAGGCTCTGCTGGCTGAGGAGATAGCGAAGCTGGTCGTGGAGATGAGCCCGGAGTACATCGAGCCCATCCTGGAGATGACACTTAAGAACACCACCCTCCTGCGCTGGAAGATGGTGCACGTGGCCCGCAAGTTCGGGGCGCTGTCCAGAGACGTGGATTACCAGAGGGTGAGCATGGCAAAGCTGCTCAAAGTCTTCGAGGGCACGCCCATGTACCGTGAAGCATTGCGGGAGATCTATCACGACCGCCTGGATATCCCCAGGGCGAAACAGGTTCTGGAGATGATCAAAGATGGCAATATTACTATCACTACCAGCAGCCTTTCTCCTATAGGAACCAGCGGCCGCGGAGGAGGACGCGATGTCACCTCGCCGGAGCATGCCGATGCGGCAGTCATCGATCTCCTCAAGAACAGGATCATGAACGATCGAGTCCTGTTATTTTGCGTGAACTGCAAAAAGTGGAAGTCCATGAGGGCCGTGGGCCGGGTTCCAGAGCAGCCCGAATGTCCTCTCTGCGGTTCTCGCATGGTGGCGGCCCTCAAGCCCTGGGAGGAGGAGGAAATAAAGGTCGTCAAAAAGCCAGAGAAGAATAAGACCGCCGAGGACCGTCGCAGGACGAAACGGGTCTTCCGGAATGCGAACCTTGTCTTAAGCTACGGCAAGACGGCGGCGATAGCTCTGGCGAGCCGGGGCCTGGGGCCGGAGACGGCAGCGCGCGTCGTGGGCAAGCTGCGAAGGGATGAGCAGGATTTCTACAGGGACATTCTGAAGGCAGAGCGGGAGTATGCCAGGACCAAGAGGTTCTGGGGATGAATCTTTTGAAAGAAAGACTGAGATTCTAAGCCTTTCTTCCCACTGGTAAAACTCCGATGGGCACCTCTCCTTCTGGCAGCTCCAGGAGCTTTTCTGTCTGATTCGCGTTAAACCCTGCCGTGTAGGTGGAGGCCAGGTCCAAAGATACGACCTCCAAAAGCAAGTTTTCCGCTGCCGCTCCTGCTTCGACATAAACCCATCGGCTCATATCCTGTCCAGGCATCTGGTCAAAGCTGTCAATCGCTCCCGTGATGATAAAGATCGCAGGCGCGGTTTTTAACCAGGCCTCAAAACCAGCTGCTGCGTTGTAGTAATCATCGATATTGCCCTGCATCACAACAGTCAGGCTGTGACCTTGAGGGGAGTAGCGGTAGACCCCTGAGGGTAAGTCAGTGACATTACCGGCCAGAAGATAGACCTGCAAAGGATATCTAGCAACGGCCGATGGTGCAGTGCGATGACCCTGGTCGTCGGTCACACCCTGAGCCGCCCAGAGAAGCTGGGAGACCGCTTCCAGGGCCAAGCCCTCTTTCCCAAAGCTGCGAATCGACCGCCTCTCATTCAGGGCCTTCTCTACGGCTATGCCGCCATCGGTGCGGGGCTCCGGTAGCTTGATCATTTTAGATGCATCCCCCTTCGAGGAACCAATATTTTCTGAAACTGCAACTGCAGCCATCTCCAGGAAGGCCAAACCAATAATAGCAATGATTCCCAATTTATTCATTTGTACCACCTAGAATTGACATATCTTGGTGCGTTTGACGAGGAATCCGAGATAAGTTCCTCATGCAATCTTCAAATTCATTGTAATCAAACTGCAAGTTTAGTCGCCTCTGCTGCTCATTTTCTTCATCCAATCATGGACGAAGATCTCGGCCTCTCCGGTTTCTATTCCTTCCAATATCTTTTGGGCAACGTATTCTGCGGTATCAGCCTGGAACCGGGCTCTGCCTGCCCGTGCCATCTCCCGGCTATCACCCAAAGGTCCTTTTATCGTGTTCTTCTCGAAATTGGTCAGCGTGATATACGGGTACACCACGCTGACAACGATGTTATCTTTCTTCAGCTCTTCTCTTGCTGTCAAGCTGATGCTGGCCAGCGCTCTTTTCGAAGCCGAATAGGCGCTCATGTTCGGGAGATACATCAGCGCTGTGCCGGAGCTGATATTGATGATCGCTCCACCGCCTTGTTTTCTCATGATCGGGATTAACTGCTGCATGGCCACCAGCGGGCCGATCACATCCAGGTCGAAGATGTAATGGAATGTGTCGATATCGGTTTTTTCAACTGAGGCATCGTATCCCTGTCCGGCGTTGTTGATCAGGATATCAACTCTTCCGAAATGCTCCTGCGTCTGCTCGACCATCCTTTTGATCTCAGGGATCTTCGTCATATCGGCGGTGACTTTGATTGAATCGGGAAGCTCCCTTGAGAGCGTCTCCAGCTTCTCCTTTGAGCGAGAAACGAGTGCAACTTTTGCGCCGCGCTCCGAAAGAAGCTTGGCGGTAGCCAGACCGATTCCCGATGAGGCGCCGGTTACAATAACGACTTTATTTTGAACATCCATAAAATTACCTTTTATTTCTGGTGACAATCCAGCCAGGCACTCACCCAGCCTCTTTGATCACTAATACTAATAGGCAGGCAGAGACTTAAGGTTTTGGTCATTCAATTTTAGCCAAGAGTTCCAAATACATTTTGAGGGTCTTTTCGTGCATTCAAATCAGCCTTTGTGCCACCCCTGGCCAAAATGACTTATGTATTGATAGTTACAATATCTAATAAAATGGAGCATGTCTCATGGATTTTGAAACGAATTGCATCTTAACATATTCATTTCCAGGAGACAGAGGACTGATGAAAGGAGGTAATCATGAGCGAAATTCTAAAGCTCATCGGAGAGCGGCACTCGTCAAGGTTTCCTTTTGACCGGGGGCACATGGTGGCCAAGAAGGATTTGATGCAGATCTTCGAGGCAGCTCGCTGGGCACCCACTGCCCATAATATGCAAAACTTTGAGATAATCGTCGTCGATGATGAAGAGCTTCTGGAGAAAATAGGAAATATCAAGTATCTGATCTCGGAGGAGTTCATCAAGGAGAACTTTCAACAGCTCTCATTCTCGGAAAAGGAGCTGCTTTCCAAGAAAGTAGGCATCCTCGGTACCATGTTCCCTCCGTCGTGGAGGACTCCTGGCGATTGGCATAAGATCGCGCAGGAGAGCGAGCTTTCTGTTTTGGGCGACAGCATTAAAGGCAGCCCGATGCTGCTGATCGTAATCTACGATGCCAGAAAGAGGGCCCCTGCTTCGGAGGGGGATGTCCTGGGCTTCATGAGCTTAGGCTGCGTCATGGAGAACATGTGGCTCATGGCCCAGGAACTGGGAATTGGGTTTCATATTCTGAGCATCTTTTCCGGAGACGTTGTGGAAAGAGAGGTGAAGCAAATTCTCAAGATTCCAGAATACATGAAGATTGCCTTTGGCTGCCGCCTTGGATATCCCGTCTCGAAGCCTTTCAAATACCTGAGAGTGCGCCGGAATGTGGAATCTTTCGCCCATCACAACCATTTTGAAAAGATAGGTCTTGAATGAAATTTTAATCAAAATCGTGCCTGCAGTCACCGCAATTGGATCTGAGCCTGCGAAAATCAAAATCAAATCAGGGATAGATCCGCAGACTTGGTTTTCAATTTTGGCAACGATGTCGCGCGTTTTGGAGAGCGCACGCCTGTAGGCTCTCCTGCGGCAGCTAAACTGGCAACCACCAAGTCCAGATGCATGCGCGCCCAAGCAGACGAGCAGATCTTATCCGGAATGGCAAAGCTGGACATCATCAGTTGCGGTGCTCTGGAGCTGAAGGATGGACCGTTCATCAGCTCAATCAAATTGAATTTGTTTACGCTATCTTCCCTTCCTCCTTCTCTGGGTGATTAGTTAGCACCAGCACCTCAGAAGGCGCGAGATCCTTGATCTCCACATAAGCAATCCCTTCCGGCGTCCTCTGCACTTCAGACTTCGATCCTGCAGGATGAGTGCTTGCGTACCTCCTGGGCTTGGCTGCCTCCTGGGCGGTGTTCAGGACCAAAGACAAGAAGCTTTCGGGAGGATTCAAGTTAGCGTCCACCAGCACATTCGCGCTTCTCGCCTCATTTCCATGGGAATTGAGAACGCAGAGCACCTCCTCGTCGTCCAGGATACGCGACCAGGCCACGATCTGGCCGTCCAGCGTTCCACCTTCGCCCACCCAGCCAAAGCTGTAGAAGTCGAATCCTGCGAGCTGTCTTTCCGGCAGAGCGATCTGGCGCAGATACTGCCTGCCATGCCTCAGGGCCGGATAAGCCTGACGCAGAGCGGTCATGGCTGCAATGCGGCGATAGACGTGGAACTTTTTATCAAAACAGTGCTGCCCGGCTGTTCCGAAGGGCCCAAAGCCCGGCCGGTCCTGGTCGAGCTCTGCGGAAAGGCTCTCCAGTCCATCTCTGTGTGGATGAAGGGGCCCAAACATAGCCTCCCGCAAATAGCGGTCGGAGCTCTTCCATTCCGGCAGCCATTTCCGCTCCTGGACTTCAGGTCCTGCCAGGGCCTGCTCCGTGCCGTAGTAGATGCAAGGTATGCCCAAGGAGAAGAGCTGCAGGGCCACGCCTGCTACGGCTTGATTCTCTGACGCGGCCTCGGCCGAGAAGCGAATCTTCTCTCCGAAGACTTGGTCGTGGTCGTCCAAAACTGAGACGTGCTGATTGCCAAGGTTGCGATGTGAGCCGAAGACCGCATTTGAGCTAAATCCTCCAAAGTAGCTGCCCGGATGAGCTAAACCTTTGGCCACGCCGTTTAGAGCAAGCCTCATCTCTCCAATGTCAAGAGCCGCATTAAGGTTCCTATCCAGGGCATTGAAGTAGCGTTCAATATTGTAGTCTCCTCCTGCGATCTCTCCCACTAGAAAGAAGTCATCCTTTCCCAGGTTGGCAGCAAACTCCTTGATGGTGCCGCAGAAGTTCCTCGCCTCCTCAAAGGGGACATGTTTCAAAGTGTCCAAGCGGAAGCCATCGCAGTCCGTAAGGGCGATCCAGTATTTGTAGCATTTAGCCAGATCATTCAGGAGGCCCGGAGCTCCGAGGTTGAAGTCTCTCAAAGAACGAAAATCTGAGCGCTTGTGCTCCGCATTGGGATCATTGATATCCCCGGCTCCGAGATTGCCATTCCCAGCCCGAGTGTACCACTCCACTTCCTGCAGCTCGACCGGCCAGGCTCCATCTTGCCCAGTTTCGATGGCGTCGATGGCCTGCCCTTGGTTACCGCGCCAGGAGCCAAACTGATAACGGCCAGGGGTGTAGTTGGGCTCAAAGATACCGCCGGGAGTTCCTTCGGCGTAGAGCCAGTTGCAGCCAGAGTGGTTGAAGATTATGTCCAGGATTATGCGCAAATCCTCTTTGTGGGCGGCGGCCACAAGATCTACCAGATCTTTGCGATCTCCAAACCTTGGGTCCACCTCCAGAAAGTCCTGGACGCCGTAGCCGTGATAGCTGCCCTCGTGCCCCCGCTGCTTGAAGACTGGGCTGAGCCAGAGGGCAGTGATGCCCAAATCTTTCAGGTAACCGAGCTTGGATCTGACACCTCGTAATGTCCCTCCCTGCCAGCGCGAGGCGCCTGATTCTGCCCAAAGTTCCCAACTCCAAGGGTTTCCTCCTGCCTTGGGGCGAGCCGTCCAGAGGTTCTTTCTATCCAATGGCTGGCGTTTGCCTTCTTGGCCATCGGAGAATCGATCCACGAGAAGAAAGTAAAGAACTTCATCTCGCCAGTCCACCGGCGATGGATAGTAGTCCTGTCGCCTCGGAAGGGAGACGTCCTTGACAATACTATCCGGTCGCTTTCCACCGAGCGCTTTATTAGAAAACGCCATAGATAACATCACCTGTTAATTTATCTATAAACGAACAATTAATCTCACGCGCTATTATTACTATTATTAAATCCCCGTTATTGCCTAAATAATTTACGATGGTTCGATCCATAAATCTAAAGAAGACGGCATGATCGAAGGTAGAAACTGTGAACAACAAGCAAAGAGCAAGACTCCGCGATTGCAAACTGCTCGCGACGTTGATGGCAAATGGAAATACGCGCTCTTGCCCCGACGATGAAGGAAGATGCAGGCATATGGATTCAAGAAGGTGAAGCTGGAATCCCCATAGCAAAAGCCGATCAAAAAATTTTGAACCAGGCTTGAGGCAACCCTTGCGGGTACGAATGCCTTCTAAGTAGCATGCTTCTGGAAAGTCCGACTTCCTCAGACCCTTCTTTATTTTCTGCTGTTCATCGAAACCATTAAAGTCTATTTGGCCTAAGGTAGATTCATCATGACCTTTGATTTCTTTCCCGCCGTTGACCTGCGCGGCGGCAAATGCGTTCAGCTCGTTGGGGGCGTGCCTGGCACGGAGGTGGTGGCCCTGGACAACCCCCTGGCCCAGGCAGAGCGCTGGGTTGGTGAGGGCGCAGACCATTTGCACATTATCGACCTGGACGGTGCCATCTTGGGCAAAAGGGTGAACGCCTCCATCCTGAGTCAGATCGTCAGGAAGCTGGATCTTTTCATTCAGGTAGGTGGCGGCATCAGAACTGAGGAGGATGTGAGGGCCATCCTTTCCCTGGGCGTGGACCGGGTGATCCTGGGCACTGCTGCTCTGAAGGACCCTGATATGGTTTCCAGGCTGGCCGATCTCCACGGCTCGGAGAGAATCATGGTCGCCCTGGATGTGAAGAAAGGCGATGTCACCACCGAGGGCTGGCAGAAGACCATTGGCAAGAAGGCAGTGACGCTGGGCAGGCTCTTTGAGGAGAAGGGCGCAGGATCGATCCTTTTCACCAACATCGACGTGGAAGGCAGGCAGCTGGGCATAGACCTCGAGCCCACGCGGGCGTTGGTGGAAGCTTTGAAGATTCCGGTAGTTGCGGCCGGTGGAGTCACCACCATCGAGGATGTTCTGGCCCTGCGTGCCGCGGGTGCGGCCGGGGCGGTGGCAGGAACGGCGATCTACACCGGCAAGCTCAGCGTGCGCCAGACCTTGGAGTCATTGGGGAGGGAATAATTACGAGAAAAGGAGAAGCAAACACGGAGTTTCGAGGCAGCAAGGCCTGTGTCGGCCTGGATTTGGACGGCGCGGGGAAGGCCGATATCTGCTCAGGATCAGGATTTCTTGATCACATGCTACGCGCTTTTGCCAAAACCGGGCTGCTGGATCTGACCGCCAGAGCCGAAAGCGGCTTTTACAGAAATGATGCTCTGGGCGAGGCCATTGGTCTTGCCCTGAACAGCGCCCTGAAAGACCGCAGTGGCATCCGGCGGTACGGATCGGCTGCAGTTCCCATGGATGAGGCCCTGGCCGAGGTGGCTCTGGATTTCAGCGGCCGTCCCAGCCTGGTCTTTGCGGGGAAGCTCAAGAGCGAGAGGATCGGCGACTTTGAGGTGCAAGGGATCAGGCCCTTTCTGGAGGCATTGGCGAACGGCGCAAGGCTGACGCTGCATATCAGATTTTACGGAGAGAACGACCACCACCAGATGGAAAGCATCTTCAAGGCTCTGGGCTTGGCGGTCCGTCAGGCAGCCTCGAAGGAGGGAGAAGGCATACCCAGCACAAAAGGTGTGATTTAATTAACGAAGGCGGGATTTTTAAATTATTTTTGAATATATTTTAAGCATTTTAAAGTCAAAACAATTTTTGGATCTCTTTTAGGTCTATCCTTGAAGTTGAATCCAAGCTGAGCGGAGTTATGGAGATCTTCTTCTCCTGGTAGACCGTCTGGACGTCCGTGCCCGCTTCATCGCAGCATATCAGCTCGCCGGCTATCCAGTAGTAGGGCCTTCCCCTGGGATCGAACCTCTCCTGAACAGAAGTTTTGAAGATCTTGCGTGCCAGCCTGGTCACCACGATCTCCGTGTCCTCTCTGGCAGAGACAGGCACGTTCAGGTTCAGCACATCCACGCCCTCCGGCAGACCACGTTCCAAGACTCTGGCGGCGACGCGACGTAGAATTTGGGTGGCCACGATGAAGCTGTGCTTCTCGCCGTGATGCATGTCAAACTTGTCTCCCTGGTCGATGGCCTGGATGGATGCTGCGATTGCGGGAATGCCGTAACTTGCTGCTTCCAGGGCGGCCCCGATGGTTCCGCTGGTGGTTACTGTGTCGCTGCTGACGTTCTCGCCCACATTGATCCCTGAGACAACGAGATCAGGCATCTGCTTTAAGATGGCGAAGATGCCGATGATGACCGAGTCCGTGGGCGTTCCAGTGACGGCGTAAGCCTTGAAGCCGTTCAGGTTCACCTCTGCATATCGCAACGGCTCAAAGACCGATATCGACCTTCCCACGCCGCTCTTCTGCCCGGATGGTGCGGCTACTATTGCCTCGCCCAGGCCCTCCACACTTCTTGCGGCAGCCTGCAGACCGGAGGCGTAAACACCGTCGTCGTTGGTGACCAATATGCGATGCATTAAAAAGCATACTGGAGTCTAAGATATAAAAATCTCCGCTTCCCTTTGGACCAGAAAAAGCTAGAAGGCCTTCTCGCTTCTCTGCTCATTTTCATAATGCTTAACCTGATCTTCAATCACCGGCCAGATAGCTCTGCTCTGACCCGTGAATCTCTTCCAGCAGTCGATCCACAATCCTCCGGAAGCTTTCGCCGGCGGCGGTCTTGGTCTCAACAAAAGTTTCACCTTGGTCACCTAAGGAACTTACCTCAGAGTCGATAGGTATGGCCCCCAGGAAGGGCACATCCATTTCCTCTGCCATTCTGCGTCCTCCGCCGGTGCTGAAGATATTTATGGTTTCTTTGCAGTGAGGACAGATGAGGCCGCTCATGTTCTCCACGATGCCGAGCACTGGCAGCTTCATGCTCTTGACCATGTTCACCGCCTTGCGGGAGTCCAGCAGAGAGACCTCCTGAGGTGTGGTTACTATTATCGCCCCCGCCAGATCGGGGATGAGCTGCAAGACGCTCAGCGGCTCGTCACTCGTGCCCGGAGGCAGATCGATGATCAGAAAGTCCAGGGAGCCCCAGTTAACATCCTGGATGAACTGCTTGATGGCAGCCATCTTCATAGGCCCGCGCCAGACCACAGCAGAATCCGGGCTGGAGAGGACAAGAGCCATGGAGGCCACCTTGATTTGTCCAGCAGCGGCAGGCTCGATCCCCTCTGGACCCTGCATCAGCTTGCGATCTTCGATTCCTAAGAGCTTGGGGATGTCCGGGCCGGTGATGTCCGCGTCCAGCAGGCCCACGCGAAAGCCCTTGGCCTGCAAAGCTTTGGCCAGATTGACGGAGACGGTGCTCTTTCCCACGCCTCCTTTGCCGCTGGCGATGATGAGCTTATGCTTGATCCTGGCCATGCGCAAAGCCGCATACTCTTTTTCTTCGCTCTGATCCTTGCAGGAGCCACGCTCTGCGCAGGCATCACATTTATTGCTTTGTTCCGTCATTTGAGTCATCCGCAAATAAATCCTTATTTATAATTGGTTTTAACGCTTATCATTTCTCAGGTGAATTGTTTCAGTTGAATAGAAGAAAAGCTTGCCGCTATGCAGCTGTCTCGAAATCAGGCCATCGCGCTCCAGGATCTTGCAGTATTTTATGGCATCGCTGTCAGCCAGTTCCAGGATAACACTGATCTCCTCCAGTGTGCTGGGTCGGCGGGAGAGAAGATCCATCAGTCTATCTCTGATCTTTGCCGGAACGCTCCAGTCCCAGTCAGGTATGAGCTCTGCGCCTGAGAAGATCTCCAACATCTTTTGCATCTCCTCTTCGCCTAGCGGTGAGACGGGCTCTGCCGGCGGCCTGACCACGGTGTTGAGCTGGATCCTATCCGGATTTGTCGATTCGGCTGCTCTGGCGATCAGTTCTGCCTCCGGGTCATTCACTCCCTTCACCAGCATGACTTCCAGCCAAATCTCTCCGCAATATTCCTTTCTGAAATCCTTCAGCCCCTGGACGATCTTCTCTATTTTCAGGTCCGATGCGGGCCTGTTGATGGCCTGGAAGATCCTCTCGGAAGAAGCATCCAGAGATGGTAAAACCACATCTGCTAATGCGACCTCTCTTCTGACCGCTGGGCTGGAAAGAAGAGTGCTGTTTGTGATAACCGCTACGGGGGCGTCGATCGTCTCCTTGGCCCGAGCTATGATCTCGCCCAGATCCCTGCAGAGCGTAGGCTCTCCCGATCCGGCGAAGGTGAGATGGTCGAAGGGCTCGTCTCTCCTGACTGATATCTCCCTCAAAACCTTCTCCGGCTGCACGAATCGATCACGGCAGGAGGTAAGACAGGCCGTCCTGCCCAGCTCGCAGTAGACGCAATCCAAGTTACAGGTCTTGTACTTCAGCAGATCCACGCCCATGGAGAGGCCCAGGCGGCGAGAGAGCACAGGCCCGAATAGGTATCCCATTTTATTTCCTGATCAGGTCATTTGATAATGGTCAATTGATAAGGACCATTTGCAGGCCTATCGCCCACGTTCCCAAATTCTTTTTCTTTTGCTTTTTTTTCATCGCTTATGTTCGTGCCAGTCGATACCTGACATGGCATTGAGATTATTTTCTGTATTTAGGCCCAAATTCTTTCCCGCCTCTCTTTGACCATCGTGCGTTTGGTGGCTATGAAAGAGGTAAATAGCTTCCGCTCAAGGGCGGACATGCATCAGTTTGGCTGCCATGCATGCCAATCCGGTCGAGCAGGATCGCATTCCACTTGGCCGCCCCCCGGAGCCACCTGGACCGCAACTTCACGGAGTTGGAGATCCGCCGGGCCTTCACGGTCTTCAAGCTCATAACTATCCTTAAAGAGGCCCATCACTCGCTCAAGCAAGGTGCCACAAAGCAGCTTCGGAATCTACGATTAATTACTGGCTTCCGATATACAATGTGCTATATGGATCTATAAATTTTATTTGACGAATGCCTATCTGATTCGCAGCTAGAGGCGACGCTACTGCAATCTGACTCAGAAAGAATTTATAAACCTTTTCATCAATTCCTTTCATGGAGGAAAAGGAATATGAGATACGCTTTAGTAGTTATTCTGGCAGTGATCCTTGCCCCGACCATATCGGCACTTGCAGAAGATTCTGGATCTTATTTAGCAGCCAATAGTCTCCAGCAGGGGAACACGAGCGGTTTTGTTTTGATCAACCTGACTGAGGATGCCAGGATAAATCCAATAGCCGCAGGAAACCAGTCTTCGATCTCTAGGCTGATCTGGGGAGAGTACCTCAGCGCCAACCATGTACAGTTATCTCCAGGAACGGAGATAAAGATGCACTATCATGAAGGAATTGAAGAATTGATCTTGGTAGCCGGAGGCCAGGGCATCATCAACGTAACTGGAATGAACTACACCATCAAGGCTGGCGAACTACTCTACCTTCCGGTGAACATGCCCAGCGCGATGTATGCGGTCGGAGATGAGAATCTGGAACTGGTCTCAATCTATGCCCCGCCTTCGAATGGGACCAGAACTTACGTGTGATGATGGCCCCATTGTTTTTTCTCCAATTACCGAGGCCCTTCAGAGCGCGATCAAGACAAGCTGGATCATCGATCAAGGCGTGTGAGTATCCAGCCTGGTTGGATCACCACGAAGAACGGGCGGATAGTCAGGTCCTTCGAGGTCGTGGGATGGCCGAAATGCAGGTCTACGATTCAATTAACTGTTTAGGACCGGTCACTACTAAGGTCGCCTAATGCAGGACTTGAATCGATCAGGAAATAAGACTTGAGGACCTGCAACCTTCAGCTCATGCTCAAATCAGTTAAACTTCTTTTTTTAGCGGTTTCCAGGAGCAGTTGCGATAATTGTTCTGGCATGGAAGCCATTGGTACGTGGGATGTCGGCAGCTCAATGTAGGTCCAATCTTTTTCATCGGCAGCAATTTTTCGCTTGGCGACAATAGTAACGGAAGCAAACTCGCTTTCCGTGCAGAGAATATAGGTTTTAGGCAACGGTTCTATTTTCTGGGCATCAAACTGCAGTTTTCCACATAAGGCGCAACCGGCTCCAACCCGGCAAATGACATGGGATCGGAACCACCAGAAACAATGATGTCAAACAGTGATTGTCCCGGATCAGGCAATGCGGCATCTAGGTACACCAAACGGCTGATTCTGTTCGGCATTTTGGCCGCGACACCGGTAATAACCATCCCGCCGTAACTATGCCCGACCAATAGTTCTGACCATAGAGCGAGTTTAGGCGTGATTCGCCACCCGCTCTTTGCTTATGCGGAGGCCAGAAGAAACAACTTAGGAATGCAAGTATCCATATTTATTTATGTTATAGTCACCTAACTATTAGAGAATTAATTAATAGTTTGGAGTTGAGATTTAATCCTATCTTTTCTTCAGCAAAGCTTAAGAGATGGCGGCCTGATGAATCCGCATGGACAAGGCCCTTGAACTGATTAAGCAGCTCGGCCAGAGCGACGACTACTTCGAGCGCCAGAAAGCAGCCTGGGCGCTGGTCAAAATAGGCGACTCCTCGGTGGACGTTGTTGCCGAAGCCCTGGAAAAAGGCGAGTTCTCGGACCTCAGATACAAATCCGCCTGGATTCTGGGAAAGATCGGCTGCCCACGAGCGGTTGAGCCCCTGAGCAGGGCTCTTCTCAGTGATCCTGATCACGTGGTTCGCGAATGGTGTGCCGCAGCGTTGGAGGCAGTGGGAAGCCAGGAAGGTGCACCCGCACTGGTCCTGGCCATGAAGCGCGACAGCTCCAAAGACGTGCGGCTTCGAGCGGCGGTGGCTTTGCGAAATCTCAAGGCATCAAAAGCCCTGCAGGAGCTGCTCAGCTACTCTGATCCCGAGATCCGCGGCCTGGCAGTGACGGGTCTCGCCAAGATTGGGCACAGAGATTGTCTGAATGAAGTGGCCCGCCTGCTGCAGGATGAGGATGCAGAGGTGAGACGCAGGTCGGCTGCTTATATGGCGGAGTTTGCCTGCGATGAAGCCCTGAAATCCTTAGAGCGCGCCCTGCAGGATTCTGAGCCGATGGTGCAAATAGAGGCTTTGAAGGCCCTGGGAAGGATCAAAGGAGAGAAGGCCTGCGATGTGGCCCTTCGTGCTTTGCAGGACGAAGATTCGCAGGTTCGCTACACAGCGGTTACAGCTCTGGGCGAGATCGGCCAGTGCAAAGCAGTAGATACTCTGGTGGAGATCATGTTCGGCCAGGATGAGGAGGAGATCCGGGCCTGGGCGGCCTGGAGCTTGGGGGAGATCGGCGATGTGAGGGCTGTCGAGCACCTGCGGAAAGCCTACAGGACCTGCCCCATGGAAGTGATGAAGAAGGCGAAGGACTCGTTGGTGGAGGTATTTAAGGTAGAGTTATAACGTAATTTATTTTGTAGTATTATCTTCTACACGCTCTCCAGAGTCGCCCTGAAAAGCTGCTTGGACCGTTTGATCTCCCGTGTGTCCGAGGTGTATGAATGTATTGGGTCCAGGCGGAGCTCCTCCAGCGCAGCAGTTAAGACCTTCATTGTCTGCACCGATCCGGGGCAGGACTCGTTCACCTTGACCCTGTCCTCTGAGCCGTAAATTCCCAGGAATGGAAAGATGCGGCAAGACCAGGGCCGCGCAGCGTAAATCTTGCAGCCCTTTGCCTCTGGATCATAAAATTTGCAGGGCCGAATGTGCTTGAAGTCCAGAACTCCAGGCTTATCCGGGTCGGGAATGGTGTACTTTTTGATGGCCTTGCTGAGAGGGATTTTGAGGTGCTTCGCTAAAAGGGCTGCATCATCTGGCCTGAGCCTAATCGGGTCGCCAGTAGTGCAGCAGGTGCCGCAGCGCTGGCACTTGAAGAGCAAATGGCAGGCCATGCGGTAGTAATCAATGGTGGTGTACTTCGGCGATGCAATCTCCGGGAAGACCTGCTCGTCCGGTAATGCTATGGCCTTGAGCAGAGCCATGGCGATCTCTTTAGGACCATTAGGTTTGACCATGCCGTTATCTCCGGTCACTGGTATGTTCCATTACTAATATTATTCCACTAGTATCATTATCGTCTGCCATTATTTCACCTACCATTACTATCTACTGCCATTTTACCTAATCATCACTATCCACTAACATTTTACCTACTATCACTATCATCTACTGCCATTTTACCTGATCATCACTATCCTTTACCATTTCACCTACCATCATTTTACCCACTACCATTTTACCCACTACAATTTATCCTGCTATCATTTCTGATCGTTGCGTTCAATTTCTTGCCTCCTTTTAGAGATTGCCCTGCAGTTTCGTATGGACAACTTTTTCAAGCTTGCCCTTAATCTTGGTTTTATGGCCAGGGAGATCGTCTTGATCGGCAGATCCAATGTGGGGAAGTCTACTCTCTTCCGGGAGCTGACTGGAAAGAAGGTCAAGATCGGTAAGCGTCCTGGGATCACTCAGTATCCTTTCAAGGTCAAGGTTGGTGAAGTCTTTTACGTGGACATGCCCGGCTATGGATTCATGTTTAAGACATCCAAAGCTGATCAGGAAAAGACCAAGGACTCAATCGTGGAATACATTGAGCTTCATGCCGATGATATTCTGCTGGCAGTACAGGTGATTGATGCTGCCTCCTTTTTGGACATCGCCGATCGCTGGGAGAGCCGGGGCGAAGTGCCCTTCGAAATCGAGCTATGGGATTTCCTTAACGATCTGGGTCTGGACGTGGTCCTGGCTGCAAACAAAATGGACCGCATCGCTAAGCTGGACCGAGACTGGGCGCTTGACCTGATCTCTGAGAGGCTGGGAATGCTCCCTCCCTGGAGCCAGTGGCCGGACAAGGTCGCGCCCATAAGCGCAAAGAGAGGCCAGATCGAGCCGCTGCAAAGAATAATCGGGAAAAGGTTAGCGATGGCTTGAGATGGGGCTGCAACAGTTTCTTAATGGTTTCTTTGCGCGATCTGGTCGGACCCGGCGGAGTTGATCGTTCATGGATACCGACAACGGTTGCCATTCTAGGTCTCAGGAAGGGACACATTGATAGAAAGGTACCAGGTGGTGTTTTGAGGGCTGCCATCTGGCCGCCCTAGGATATATTTTGAAGTATTCAATCTTTTCCCATCGAGCTCATTTCAAAATTAACTTTTGGTTACAAAGACTCAGTAATCTTGAGTCCAATGAATGTCGACTGGGAAACATGAGTCATGTAGGTATCAGCTAAACTAAGTTGTATGGTAGTTTTGAAATGAGTTCAACATAAAAAGTAACATCCCAGGCAATAAACGCAATCAAAAAGCTCCTAAAAGAGGTAGACCTACAAGGTTCAACCAGCAGTCGTATAGAAAGAGAGGATGCGTCGAACGGTTCTTCGGTTGGCTTAAATCAGGCTCTAGAAGGTTAGCGACCAGATATGAGCGATTGAATACATGTTTCATGGGATTGATCGATTTGGCTTGCTTCCTCATTTATTGGAAAAAAGTATTCCAGTGAGGTTTTGAAATGGGTTCGTATTAATATTTTTCAGTCAAACTCGTACACGACCCAAACATATGCTCCCAAGAAAACCAAACCCAATAATTGGACTATAAATAACGAGATCTGGATTATGTATAGAGTAAGCTCTTTTTGATTCCAAATATCATTCAGATTAAAATTATCTACTACCTTGTATTTAGGTACAATAGGCAAACGTTAACGCTTATAAAATATTCGGTAAAATTACAGCCCCCGAAGCGCGAGCCCCATTTTGGCCCGCGCTTCTGGAACTGCTCCTCCCTCCTTGTGATGTAGTTGTCTATGGGTTTATAATCGTGATCAAGAGGCCATAACAACATGACTTTTGCATCCGGGCGCACGCAATCCTGCATACGTCCAGCACCATGCTACTACTTCCCATGATATAAAGTTTACCTCTCGTTGCCACTCATGATCTTGAAAACATGTTACATAAATATCATTAAAATAGCAGACTGAAATCAATATCAAAAAATATAACGGCAGGCGGCCCTCCGGAGCCGCCCTGATGGCCCAAGTTTTCCTGAATTGCCAGCCTACTGCCTCTGCAGCCAGGGCATCATGGCCCGAAGCTCGGCTCCGACCTGCTCGATGAGGTGTTCGCTCTCGATCTTCTCCAGCGACTTCTTCACCGGCAACCCGGCCTGGCTTTCCAGAATCCACTCTCGGGCGAACTCGCCGGATTGAATCTCTCCCAGGATCTCCTGCATGGCTTCGCGGGACATCTCATTTATAATCCTGTTTCCGCGGGTCATGCCGCCGTACTCGGCAGTGTTGGAGACGTTGTTCCACATGCGCATGAAGCCGCCCTCGTAGATCAGGTCCACGATCAGCTTCAGCTCATGGCAGGCCTCGAAGTAGGCGATCTCCGGTTGATATCCGGCCGAGACCAGGGTCTCAAAAGCGGCCTTGATCATCTCTGTCACGCCGCCGCACAGATCCACCTGCTCGCCGAAGAGATCCGTCTCTGTCTCCTCGGTGAAGGTGGTCTGGATGACGCCTGCTCTCGTTCCGCCGATGCCTTTGGCGTAAGCTAGCGCTCTCTTCAGGGCTGCTCCAGAGGCATCCTGCTCCACCGCCACCAGGCACGGCACACCCTTGCCCTCCTGGTAGGTTCTGCGGACGAGGTCGCCTGGCCCTTTCGGAGCCACCATGACCACATCAACCTCTTTGGGCGGCACGATCTGGAAGTAGCGGATGTTGAACCCGTGGCTGAACCCCAGGATCTTGCCCGCCTCCAGATGAGGTGCGATCTGCTCACGGTAGATCTTGCCCTGGTACTCGTCCGGCAAGAGGATCTGGATGTAATCCGCTGCCTTGGCCGCCTCCGAGACGCTCATGACCTTCACGCCGTCCGCCTCAGCTCTCTTCCAGGCGCTTGAGCCGGGCAGGTCAGCAGCAATGACATCGAGCCCGGAGTCCTTCAGGTTCTCTCCCTGAGCATGACCCTGGTTGCCCCATCCCACAATGGCGATGGTCTTATCCAACAACACCTTCAGATCTGCATCTGTGTCATGGAATATCTGTACCAATTTTTATTCCTCCTTTCTCTTTTCTTAAGTAGTAATAATATAATTAAATGTAAATTAAGGTCTTAAAGCCCTTGAAATCTTAATCGCTTCAATCCTTAATCACTTCAATCTCATCAAGCCTTGACGACCCTTGCGCCCCGCACCATGGATACCTTTCCCGTGCGCGCAAGCTCCTTTATGCCGAACTGGCGCAGCAGCTGGATGATGGCATCGACCTTCTCCTCGTCGCCTGTGACCTCGATGATCATTGACCTGGCCGAGACGTCGATGATCTTGGCCCGGAAGATATTCACGATCTGCATGATCTCGCTTCTGCTCTCTCGGTCGGCGCTCACCTTGATCACCGCTAGCTCCCGCTCCACGGACTCCCCTGGCGCAAGCTCGCTGATGCGGATAACATTGATCAGCTTGCTCAGCTGCTTTATGACCTGCTCCAGAACATCCTCGTCCCCCTGCACGGTGATGGTCATGCGAGAATAATCGGGGTTGTCCGTCGCTCCCACAGAGAGGCTATCGATGTTGAAGGATCTGCGGCTGAAGAGACCGGCAATGCGCGTCAGCACTCCGGACTTGTTCTCCACGATCACAGCAATGGTGTGCCTCATTGGAACCCCTCCGAGCCCAGGATCTCCTTGCGTGCATCTGAGTAGATCTTCTCCAGGTGGCTGGTGTGAGCCTCCTCGCACCATTCAAGCTCCATGATCTCGCTGAGCGTCGCACCTGCAGGCACCATGGGCGAGACCTTCTCTGCCGGATTGACTATGAAGTCCATGATTGTGGGCCGATCAGTGGCCAGAGCCGCCCGGATCACTGGCTCGACCTCCGAAGGTTTGGTTGCCCGCAGGCCGACCGCTCCGTAAGCCTCGGCTAATTTAACAAAATCCGGGCTGGTGCGACCCAGGATGGTGGCGGAGTACCTCTTCTCAAAGAAGAGCTCCTGCCACTGCCGGACCATGCCCAGGCAGCCGTTGTTCAGGATGGCCACCTTGACCGGTATATCATTGACCACTGCAGTAGCTAGCTCCTGGCTGTTCATGAGGAAGCTGCCGTCTCC
>CAZPUO010000001.1:0-42214 GCA_964589745.1 uncultured Methanotrichaceae archaeon | reverse complement strand
AGCGTGGTGGTGAACACGGTCTTCGATAAGGTCAAAGGCCATCCCAGGCCGATCATGAGGCAGGGCTTTGTGGGGCGCTGCCAGTACAGCTTCACCAGGGACGCGCCCGCGGGCGTGAGGAACGGGATAGCGGCACTGGCCAGGTTTGCGGAGTACAGCGGGGTCGGGAGCGCGGTCGCGCGCGGGTGCGGGGCGGTGAGGGTGACGGTGGGGGAGGTTAGATAAATGGCTGATTCTTTGCAGGATCTAATAAGGTCCAGGTTGTTTCCAAAGCAATCTCAAGAAAAACCTGTCGATTCTACGATAGATCTTTTCACAGAGTATCTCAAGACGATTGACATTCATCTCGTGGAAAGATCTATGGGGTTTAAACCTGCTAAGAGTGTCGAATTTGGAAAGACCGACCAAAGTATGCTCAATCACATTAGAAATGGAATACTCTTTCTTCTTCGCTTCAACAAAGCCCTGGAAAAGCTTCAGGCAAGACCTCTTGATGAAGTGGGCCTTAGGAATTGCATAGCCCTATTTGTTGTGCACGAGCTCCACAAATTAGAGTTCGCAGAGTTTCTGGACGAGGAAGACCTACCAGAAAGAATAGATTCGATGGAAACAGCGTTTGAGATACCCCGAAAGTTGGTCAGGAGATTCATCGATGAAATGGGATTGAGGCCCTTCGCTCCAGAGCTTTCCGACGATGATTACTTTTCAGTCGCTGTGGCATTGCATAAAAGCAGATTCTCAAGGTCTGGTGCCCGAACATCGCGCTTCATGGATTTAGAGCCGTTTTTATATCTTATGGACAACATGGCGAGCTGCGCATCTCCAGAGGAGGCGGTTTCCGCCCGGTCCTTAATCGCTTTGCGCGATGGATTTCCACAGGATTCTGCTGATTCTCAATTGAACCTTCAATATCACAGGCTAGATGATGTAAAGGGGATTCTTACAGGCATACTCAACAAGTCAGTGGCCGATGTGATGGAATCCAAGGGACTGATTATGCTGATGGCCTACCAAGATGGATGTGTGTACTTGGGCCGAGGGAGGAAAAGTATGATGATCTCGGATGAGTCGATCAGCGATATCTACAAAATTCTTCAAGAGAACATCAAGAATCCTTTGCCAAATTTATCTGGACCCAGTTCAATACTAGCTAAAAAACTCAGCAATCCTAGGCTGGGGTTCTATGGACTTAGTGATGAATATTACTTGCTAAGCGATCCAAAGGATATGATCAGGGCGTTCATCGAAAAATCGCTAGTGTCTGCACATGAACTAGGAAAAGGAGGGCTAACAGATTCGACAATCAAGTATTTAGAGGAAGTTAAAATTGCGATTCCGATTGAATTTGAGACTTCTGAAGAGGGACGAAAAATCCTCATCGGATTTGCGAGAGCTGTGGCAACGGTTCATAAGTCATTTGTATCTGAATTGATACCTGACGATAATAGAGAAGCACTCCTAAAAACCTGCGAGCTTTGGAGCGTCTCACAAGACATTTGTGATGTGCTTTTAAAAGCTATGGAAAAGCATCATAACATACTTGGTGGCACAGGAGGCGGTGGAAAATGGGGATACTCCTATGCGATCGGACAATCTATCATGAATCAAGAAATGGAGGGGACCAAGCTCCGAAATGCTACCCCCGTAGATATCATAGACAGGCTTGTGGATCAGATCTATAGTGGGCTTTCTAAGATGGATCGATGGGATGGATTTGTTTCTGAGAAAACGGATAAATACCGCACTGAGATTGTACAATATCTTCATGATGTACTCTCGATAAACGGGACAATATCGCACCCAACTCTACTCAGTGATACATACGATGAGTACAAAAAAGGCGGAAAAATTTGCAATATATGTAATCGAGGAACTACTCGGTATTTGAATAAATCGGATATGAAAAATTCAAACTCATTCTTATCTTTTAATTTTAGTAATAGTGTCTTCGTAGGAGCAGGAAAGCCGGAGAATATACTCACTTGTGCACCGTGTGGAGTAGAACTTGCCTTGAGAATGCTGGGGTTCGATAAAGATAGCGTAGGAGAAAATGAGACGCTATATTTCCATTTTATACCTGATTATTATTTTACACCAGAATCGTGGACATTGGCAAACACAATCTTCATGAATTTCTCAAGAAATGCGCGAGTGCAGATAGAAGCCCTATCAGCAAAAATATTTTCTTCAAAGTATAAGGGTAAATCTACTGAACTTGAAGGAGATATAGATATCTATGACTCTTGGCTTAAATACCTAGCAAGCGAGGAGTCCAGTAAAAAAGACAAACAAAGCAAGAATGTGGCGCAATATATGGCACAAGCATACGATAGCCCAATAGGTGATGCCATTATTGTATTTTATAAGCCTTCCAATAATACAACGGAGTTTCACTTCTTTGGAGTCTTTATAGCACTGGTTATTGCAGCCTACACTGGTATGCGGGTAGTAATAAGCCAATCTCCAATATCATCGATTCGCGGCAGGGATTTCCAAGAATTTGTGGCTCTAGATTCGATAAACTCTCACGTAGTAGATTTCTATGGTAAGTTCGTTCCACTCTCCAAACTAGAAGAAAAGCTGAAATTGGCCAGTTCCTTGATTCAGCTCGGATATAATTCGAGATCTGGTCGGGAAGATTCGTCGTTCCCAAAGTATCTCAGGATAATCCAAGATGAAATTTTTCCAGGATCTCATCTTCTAAGAATGATACATCGGGCTTCGGAGGATATGAAAAGAGACAAAACAGTAGACAAATTATTGGATATGGCGCTGTTTCTGGATGAATACCATGAAGAGGAGAATCATATGATCAGAACATCTGATAGAATAAATCACCTAGCGGAGCTGGGATTTGGAATAGTCCAGCCAGAGGAACAAAAACCATATGCTGTAGAGAGGCTATTCCGAGAATCGGTTAAAGCCATTACAGATCTCCAAGGCGTAGAGCTGTCAATTAATGACTACAAATCAGTTATTTCTGGGCGCATTCAAAAGACTATCGAGAGGATGAGAAGCGATAGCACTTCTATCCCAGATAGAGAAAATATTGCCGCCAGGGCAGATGAGTATGCAGACTATTTCGTAGAGAAGATCTTGAACGAGATGTGTGAGGGCAAGATATCGAGACTCAAGAAGCTATCGAATAGTTTTGCAGATGGATATTATTCTTCTACACTTCGAATTCAGCGAGATGGTATGAAAGCACAAATTTGACAATAAGCGAAGGCGATCTAAATGAGCGTAGAATTAAAGGATATAAGAAAGAAATTGGCCTCAGGCCTCGTCGATAAACTCATCAACGAGCCGAGTGCGCACTATGTTCACGTGCTAGTGCTTCGGGAACTCCAGTCAAGTGTCATATTCACTTCCAGCGGGCAAGATGCAGATAGAGCCACAGTAGCAATGAATGCCAAGAATGGCCTTGTTGAGTATTCGCCGGTCATGATGTTTAAAAGAAAACAGACTGGAAGCGACAGACGAAAGGGAAAAGAGCTACAAAGAAACCTAATCAGTTTAAAAGATACGATGAATGTCAATGAAATGACGCAGAATTCACCCGAGTCTATTCTATTTGGAAGCGCTGTCGGAGAGGCAGAGATATCGGTAACTTCACGAGTTATGTACGACACTGCTTACTCAATTAGAGATTCGAGTGTCATCGTGGAAATGAAGTTTCAGAGTGCTCCCGGGGATGAATTTGCTAAAAAGGCAACCACAGCTATTCGGGAGCCTGAATTTATCGTACCTGGAACGGTTTTTCCAAGCGTAATCACCCTTAGAGATGCAACGTTTGACGAACTGGTATTCGTTCTGGGCATCACCAAAATGAACAAGAGATACGGTGCTGCTACGTCAAGAATTGGCAGAGTGGAGAATCACATCTTAGGGATATACTACGGATTAGAGGAAGGCCCAGCGAATCTGATTTTGTCTCAAGAGGTGGCACGTCATCTCGCCCTTGAGAAGCAAATGGAGGATGAGAAAAAAACAACTGGCGAGAAAAGCGATGCCGTTGAAACTAGAGAGAGCATAAAATCGCTTCAGGCTGAAGCGAATTGCTCCATCAATGAGACAGAAAGACCCAATGTTGATTATTTAAATAAGGTGTTGAAGAGCCAGGTATTAGACATCGAAAAAGTAAAGCAGCTTGTCAAAGATGCATTCAATGAGGAGACACAGATTCTGGATATAGAATCGCTTACTGATGAAGAAGCAAGAACATTGGTTGATTCCATAGACGCTGACACTATGAAAGATGCCCTAGAACGACAAAAAACAGAAGCAGCTCGCTTTTTCAAACAAGTAGACGAGGAGCTCAAAAAGAAAAAGAATAGGAGCAAGAAATGAGTGAGAGTTTCTCGGCGGTTGAGTGCTCAATCGAGACCCTAGATCGTGCACTGTATGCTTCGAGAGAGGTAGGCGATCTTGTGGATACAGGCGACTATCTCCTTAACACAGCATTATATTATGCTTTTGGTTTTGTGGCCGGGAAATATATGAACCTCTCTAATAATCCTACCCACCTCGAAGATACAAATGCGATCTATCAAGATTTTTATATAACTCCCGCAAGACTAGAATCTTCTCATGAATACCTGAGGAGAATTTTCGGTCTTCAGGTTACACGAAAGGCACATACCGTTAGCCACATAGGCGGACATTCTACAAGCTATTGGAACGCTCGACCTCATCAATATGCAGTAAAAAACTGGAGAGCCGACGATAAAGAAAACCCATCAAGAAAATATAATATTCCAAAATTTGGGCGAGAACGAGTTCTTGATCAACAGAACCTCTTTACCGCCTATCTACTGCCTTACAAAGTTGAAGCTTCATCATTAGCTTCTCGAATTCCCAGATATGTGAGGATTGGAAAGAAAAAATCCAAGGCTCGTGTTTTGACGAGAGTGATAGAAGGCAAGATCGAGGAAGGCGAGTTCATCTCCAACCACCCCTTTGGAATTTATGATTACGAGGGAACACCGAAGGGCGATCTTATTTCGATAAGGATGAAGCCTACGCCGCTGATCGTTCAAGGAAGATATGATGGAAAATACATTTGCATACCTCGAAGATATGAGAACGGAAAGACAATACTCCCATATAAACTTGAGTTTTTGAAGGGAAAAAGATGAGCCCATTGGTAGAGCTACCATTGGCACAGAATGAGCCGTTCTTTATAGACCTAGACGGACTGCGACTTGAACAAGTCGACGAAAAATACCTTAGGACTCGCAAGCCCTTTAAGCACCAGGTGGAGAGCGAGAGATTGATCAAGGGCAACGAATCTTTCTTTCTTTTCAACCATAGCCCAACAGGCTCAGGAAAGACTATTTCTTGGCTCAAGCCTGCATTGGACGAAAAAATGAAAGTTATAGCAGTCTATCCGACCAATGCCCTAGTGATAGATCAGGAAGAACAAGTTAAAAAGACAATAAAAGATTTCAATTATAACCCAGAGGATTACCATGTTCAGGCCATAACGAGTGATCTCCTAGTCGAGGAGAAGAAGCTTTACCCCCATGAAAAAACCGGCCTCAATAAGGGCCAGCTTCTGAACAGAGTCATTCGCAAGGGCAGAGGCAGGGGTCTGATTCTCCTCACGAATCCGGACATTCTCACTCTGGCGCTAAAAGACGCATACTATGATCATAATATTCGTGAGTCCGTGAGAAGCGTAGATATGATTGTAGTGGATGAATTCCACCTAGCATCAGTCAAGCAGAGTGACATGCTCCTCTTCATGATGCATGAGATAAATGATGATAAGAGAAGCAGACTTTCGAAATTTACATTTCTTAGTGCCACTCCCAACAACCAAATAGTTGAGAGGGCAAAAATGGTTGGTCTGAATGTAATCGTGTTAGAGGACGAGAGCAAGCCTCTGTCACTTTATCCATCAGGTCATGCAGTGTTGCCTAAGCTAAGGCTAGAAATTAGAAAAGGTTCAATCTATAGAACCTACGAGTTGATAAAGGAAGATCTGAATTATTTTGTGGAACTGTGTAAAAAGCCTGGCCCAAATGAAATGAGGGCCAAGACCGTGTTCATTCTGGACGGGATTTATGAAGTAGAAGAGATCTTCAACGCCCTTTCTGAATCCATGAAGGATAATTTCAGGATCGAGCGCGTAGATGGGCTTCATCGAGCTACACCTGAGAAGCTCAAGAACTTCGATGTTTTGGTCTCCAACTCTTCTGTGGAAGTCGGCATCGACTTTAGAGTGGACAGGCTGGTCTTCTCGGGGTACTCGAAGAGCCAATTGCTACAGAGAATAGGGCGTTTGAGAAATAAGCCTTCTGAAGAGATCTGCGAAGCTGTATGTTTTGTTCCAGAGGTCGTTTATGATCATCTAAGAGGGCAGAGCAAGGTGATGGCGCGGGAGATGCTAGTGCAGCATATTGAGAAGGTGATGGCTTCTAAATTAGACTTATCAGCCTATTCCGAGATATATTCGCCCTTTGAAGCATACTTATATTTAACATCTAGAATAAAAGGATACGTATGGAGAGACTCCCTAGGAGAGGAGCATCATACAAAGGGGATGCCAGAAGAGATCCAAGTTGAAGAATTCGAAAGGACGCTGACACTTATTAGGAAGCATTTCTTGGACCGTGAAATAGACGGCCCGATGTTAGATAATCTAATAGTGGAGTCTGAGGAATTAAGAGATGGTCTCCTCAGTTACCGTGGAAATCGTTTACAGGCATTGATTTTTGACAAAAAGGAGACCAATCTAAAACTCTATGACTTGATGTATCTTTTGAGGCGTGGTGATGTAGAGTTTATGTCTTCTCGAGAATTTGCTTTGAGGCTTCGAGAGGAATTCGGCTCTAATTATGAGCTAAATATAAAACCACGATACGAGTCCCTGAAGAGGTTTGCCGCAGGTTTTTGCTGGTATAATGGAACGATTGAAGACGAAGCCCGTAAGGTGAAGATTTATGGAGATTACCCAAATCAAAACATGCTGATGATTGGCGCTGTAGAACATGCAAGGAAACCGCGCAAAGTGAATGGCTTCAAAGTGGAAACTAAGCCCGATATTCCTTCGTTATCCAGCTTAAACCAAACTCTCATCGATTATGAGATCTTTGCAAGGCTTATTGATCATGATAGCTATTATCTCAAGGCCAAGTTCAACTTAGGAGACTTATTCTATCTCTATTCTTATAAGGGCGGTAAGAGCGTTGCCTTTGGGCATGAGGCACTTTATATCGACTGCATCCTCAGGGAGGAGTATGAGCGAAGGAGACGAATTTGTTAATATTGGCTTTATAAATCAATACCTTTATTGTCCAAGAAGATTTTATTACATTAATTATTTTGATACCATTGAGATGAATCGTTACCTGAAAGATGGCCTCATAAAACATGCCAACATGTCGAGAAGAGGCGGCTGGATCAAGGAACTATATATAAAATCAGAGAAGCTTTGCATTCACGGAAAGATAGACGTAGTGGAGACCAAAAACATCCGGAGCTCCGGCATTGTTATGATTCCAATCGAACGCAAGCGCGGCTCTTCTTATCACGACAACGACGAGGTCCAGCTCGCCGCCTACTGCATGCTCCTGGAGGACTACCTGGGCGAGCCGGTGCGCATGGGCTACCTCTACCTCTTCGGCACCAACGAGCGCTATGCTATTACTATTACTGACTGGCACAGAAACAAAGTTCTGCAAGTGGTGGAGGCCATCCGCAATATGAGCCTGGACAAGATCCCAGACTTTGCCGATAACCCCAAAAAGTGCAAGAAGTGCAGCACAGCAGCTTACTGCCTGCCCGAAGAGACGAGAATGCTGCAAGAAGAGAGTGCAAGAATGGAGCATGGCGGCAAGGAATAAATAGCGGGCAAATATCAAATTGACAGACAAGGAGCATTAGCAATGGAATGTAAATATACAAAATCTCAGACTTACGACAGACGGTTTCTTTTGGACAATATGATGGGACCCAATGCCATAAAGATTCTGGAGGAATTGATGCAGCTGCCGTGGATGCTGGAGCTGAAACCGGATATGCGGGTTTTGGATCTGGGCTGTGGCAGGGGACTTACCTCAATTTTTCTCGCCAGAGAGTTTGGCGTGCAGGTGTTTGCCACTGACCTGTGGATTACTGCAACTGAAAACTTTGCCCGCTTTAAAGAGGCTGGCTTGGAGAATAGGATCATTCCGATCCATGTTGATGTGGCAGATCTTCCCTATGCAAATGAATATTTTGACGCCATCATAAGCATCGATGCCTACCACTACTTCGGCAGAGATGAGGGCTTTGCTGATGAAAAAATGGCGCCGCTACTGAAGAAGGGTGGCAAGCTGGCAATTGCAGTGCCTGGCCTGGTAAAAGATATCCATGATAACATCCCTCCTGAGATGCTCCTATCATGGAATGCAGAAGCCATTGAGACCCTGCACAGTCCCGAATGGTGGAGGAATATCCTGTCGAAGTCGCAGCAGATGGAGCTTCAGGCTGTGGGGGAGCTGGAATGCTATTCAGAATGCTGGAACGACTGGCTGCAGTGCGACAATGAGTATGCCGTCGGCGACCGAAAGGCCATGGAGAATGGGGCAGGCAAGTACATGGATCTGGTTTACATGATTGCCGCCAAAAAGTGATGCTCCTGATGAATAGAAGAGAGGAGGGAGAAGCATGAGCAAAGAGAGCGAAGGCATCTTCGACGACAGTGTAGTTTACGTCACCAAGCAGGGCTCCCAGGTGGGCGTGGACGGTGGCCGCATCACGATCTACATGAAAGGCGAAGGGGAGATCGCCTCCTTTCCCATGGGCCAGGTGGACACCATCAACATCTTCGGGAACATCAACTTCACCACGCCCTTCGTGGCCCAAGCCAATGAGCACGGCATAGTGCTGAACTACTTTACCCAGAACGGGCGCTACCGGGGAAGCTTCGTGCCGGAGCACAACACCATTGCCGAAGTGCGCCGCTGCCAGTACGCCCTCTCGGAGAAAGAGGGCCTGAAGATCGCAAAAGAGATCATCCGGGGCAAGATCAGGAACTCGCGCACCCTCCTCAACCGCAAGGACGTGAGCGACACAGGAAAGCTGGCGGCACTGGAGGAGGAGACCGCCAAAGCCCGCGACCTGGATGGGCTGCGGGGCATCGAGGGCGAGGCGGCGGAGATCTACTTTGGCCTGCTCAATGGCTGCCTTGCCAGTGGCTGGACTTTCGAGCGCCGTACCAGGCGGCCACCGGAGGACCACGTCAACGCCCTGCTCTCGCTTACCTACACCATGATGAAGAATGAGGTCCTTAGCGCCCTCCGCCAGTACAATCTCGATCCTTTCCTGGGCATCCTGCACGCGGACAGGCACGGGCGGCCCGCGCTCGCGCTCGATCTGCTGGAGGAGTTCCGGCCTATCTTCTGCGACGCCTTTGCCCTGCGGCTCATCAACAAGGCCATGCTGAAGCACGAGGACTTCCAGGCCGACAACCACCTCAAGGACTACGCCTTCAAGACCTACCTGGAGAAGTTCGACGACTACATGAAGGAAGAGTTTGAGCACCCTCACTTCGGGTACACCGTCTCGCGGCGCAAAGCGGTCAGGATGCAGGCCATTTTGCTTCGCAAAGCCATCACAGGGGAGATGAAGGAGTATCATCCACTGGAGTTCCGAAGATGAGGCTGGCAGTAACTTACGATATTAGTGATAATCGTACCCGCACTCGCGTCTTCAAGATCCTGGAGAGCTACGGCGCATGGAAGCAGTACAGTGTCTTCGAGCTGGAGATCAGCGACGTTCAACGCTTGCAGATGCAAGATGAGATAAAGGCGGAGATTGAAGCTGGAGATAAGGTAAGAATCTACGAGCTTTGCGAGCGCTGTGTGGGTGCCATCACCGATCTTGGGGAGAAGACTCCTGAGAAGAAATCGAACGTCATTTAGGTTTTCATGGATCTTTATTAAGGCTTGGTACGGAAGAGGTCCGCTCCGAGAGGTCTGATTTTCCGGCTTTTAGAAAGGGTTATAGCCTAAAAAGGCCCTTACAGGGGTGCCGTTGCAGCGAACTAGAAAACCCGACAGGGATTGAAACTTTCGTTGGAGTTCTTGTGCATCTCTCTCATTGTTGCAGCGAACTAGAAAACCCGACAGGGATTGAAACTATGATACTGAAGAAGAACGAAGGCTTGCAGGTGGCCGTTGCAGCGAACTAGAAAACCCGACAGGGATTGAAACCTCTCTGTTACATCCTCGTCCACAGTGAAAGTGAGGTTGCAGCGAACTAGAAAACCCGACAGGGATTGAAACTATTCATATGTTCCGGAGCGATCCCCCAGTCGAGAGTTGCAGCGAACTAGAAAACCCGACAGGGATTGAAACACTACTGCACAGCAGGCGTGGCGAACATGATCATTGAGTTGCAGCGAACTAGAAAACCCGACAGGGATTGAAACAACCTGACAGCAAACAAAGGCTTAGAGTTTGGAACTGGGTTGCAGCGAACTAGAAAACCCGACAGGGATTGAAACCATATATCTGGATTCCGGGCGCGAGAACAGGTTTTAGGTTGCAGCGAACTAGAAAACCCGACAGGGATTGAAACTGGTGAGGATCAAGCTTGAGGCTGAGAACGTGGGCCGTTGCAGCGAACTAGAAAACCCGACAGGGATTGAAACCGAAGATGCCGACAGCGCGCCATTGTTCTGCTCGACAGTTGCAGCGAACTAGAAAACCCGACAGGGATTGAAACATCCTGGACCACATAATAGCCACGCCAGGAGGATCGAGTTGCAGCGAACTAGAAAACCCGACAGGGATTGAAACTTGACGTCTGCTTCCTTGGCCTGGTCGAGTCCGGCGTGTTGCAGCGAACTAGAAAACCCGACAGGGATTGAAACACATTCGCATCTAGCGTGACCCCCACATTCGTGAAGTTGCAGCGAACTAGAAAACCCGACAGGGATTGAAACTCGGTCGTTGGCTGCAGGGCATAGGAAATTGCGGATATGTTGCAGCGAACTAGAAAACCCGACAGGGATTGAAACTAGGCCAAGAGGGCCGATATGAAGATAGGTATAGGGTTGCAGCGAACTAGAAAACCCGACAGGGATTGAAACTAATGCCCTCCTTCATCCTGGGATCTCACAAATACAAGTTGCAGCGAACTAGAAAACCCGACAGGGATTGAAACGTAGACTTTCCACCTTGATCCCGTGCTGTCTTCAGGAGTTGCAGCGAACTAGAAAACCCGACAGGGATTGAAACTGTAGAGCACTCATAGCAGCCGTTCCACCGCCGAGAGTTGCAGCGAACTAGAAAACCCGACAGGGATTGAAACATCCCCCTTGTAAAAGCATCGAATGCCCTGCAGGTAGTTGCAGCGAACTAGAAAACCCGACAGGGATTGAAACAGTTGCTTTCCTGCCATATGATTCAACTCCTTGTGGTTGCAGCGAACTAGAAAACCCGACAGGGATTGAAACTTTGAGACAGTCGAGGCCTCTCTGACTGGAGCATTGGGTTGCAGCGAACTAGAAAACCCGACAGGGATTGAAACAATGTCTGAGACATCCAGGGTTACGAGCTCGTTTCTGTTGCAGCGAACTAGAAAACCCGACAGGGATTGAAACTACAAAGGCGCCAACGGTAAGCGCATTGCTATTATAAGTTGCAGCGAACTAGAAAACCCGACAGGGATTGAAACAGAATTGAGTCTGCATTGTACCGGAGCTTTATGTCGTTGCAGCGAACTAGAAAACCCGACAGGGATTGAAACACAGGGACGTGGTACAACCTGGGCAGTATCTCGATTGTTGCAGCGAACTAGAAAACCCGACAGGGATTGAAACTTGGCAGGCCGGAATTTATCGCCGCTATCCTTGTGTTGCAGCGAACTAGAAAACCCGACAGGGATTGAAACCCTATGTCATCCACATAGCCCTTGACGAGCAACAGAGGTTGCAGCGAACTAGAAAACCCGACAGGGATTGAAACACGGATTACGTCCGGGATCTCAGCATGAAGGGCGACGTTGCAGCGAACTAGAAAACCCGACAGGGATTGAAACTGAATTTTCTGGCGTGGTCCGGGATGTCTTTTTGGCGTTGCAGCGAACTAGAAAACCCGACAGGGATTGAAACAATGTCGGTTCGGCGAGCAATGTCCTGGCTTATACGATTGTTGCAGCGAACTAGAAAACCCGACAGGGATTGAAACTGGGGATTTCAGAGCCTATCTGTTCAGGCGGGAAGACGTTGCAGCGAACTAGAAAACCCGACAGGGATTGAAACTTAAGCTTGATCTGAGCTGAATAAATTTGTGAAATCGGAGTTGCAGCGAACTAGAAAACCCGACAGGGATTGAAACCGAATGTTGGCCAGGGCATTGACAAAATTATCATGCGGTTGCAGCGAACTAGAAAACCCGACAGGGATTGAAACATATACATCTCTTTTGGATTTTTCGTCGCGCGTCTGCTGCAGTGAACTTGAAAACCCGACAGGGATTGAGACTAAGTGCAAGCCTGCGCATCCTACATCGCTACTTTTCTTCAAGATCAATTTCCCCAAAACCAAGGATCGCGTGGCCTCGGCTCCCCATCCACCAGAAGGCGCCCCCAATCGCGGTGATCTGGAAAACCCTTCCTGGAACGGAAGAACTCGATCTAAATGGCACGCAGGTCTTCTGCTTGCGATTATTATCTTTCGCTACAGGGGACAGCCTCCGCATCATTCCGCTCTATCCCCTCGATAAATAAAGAGGCCTAAACCGACCGGATGAACAGCCCGCCCGCGAAGGGCGAAATGGATATTCGGTCCGACTGCAGCAGTGCGGATAGACTTGGAGGCAGGAGAATTCGCCCCACGCCCTTTTCATTCACCTCGAACTTCAATAACATGTCAGCCGGGCCATATGCATCGCCTGCTTCTTGCTCCAAAGCATCAGAATTCTTCTTTGAAGGCTTCGCATTCTGTGGGGAGATAACGGATAACCTTTCTCTGTTTTTTGTCTTGATATTCGACCTCATGCTTTTGCCTCTATTCCCGCTATTTGCTCCAAAACTCAATCCGCCTATATCATAAATTTCCTCGGAGCTTCATAGTTTATGTAGATTGGTATACCTACAACATATTTAAAATTTTTGGAATATTGAGCAGTCAAGCGCTTGGTAATTGTGTAAATAACATTATTAATATAATTTATAATTAAGAATATACTGAAAGATAACGACGCTGCATCAAGTCAGAAAATTTGCATACAATTCTCCTAATTCTCCATTGGAAAAAAGCCTTCTAACAAAAAAGTTAAGCACATCATTATTGAAATAGTTTTATGTTCAACTACATAATGTCCGGCGGGCAGATCATCATTTTTATGTATCCTTGCAAAGAAGGGATCTCCTTGGCGGGTAACGGTTTCCAGTTCTCGTCAACCATGGGCTCCCAAGGACCTCCCTTTTTGCTTAATTTCAGCAGATCTTCAAGGCTGCAAAATCCTGAGGATATTCCGTTCGATCTGTCCTCGTAAAATCCGAAGAACCTCTTGCCTATCGGCCCGTACTCTGCCAGATACCAATGCATCTTCTTTTCGTTCGAAAGATGCATGTAAATTCGCTCTTCCCCGATGCAAAAGTGATCTCCAGCCAGGCCGGGCAGCTTGGCCAGATCGTCTGGTTTTAAATCGCTGAATTTCCTGCTCAGACTCATGCCTCCGAGATAGACCTTCAATTTCCGTTTGCACTATTCCTTGTCTGCACTATTCCTGTCCGTATCATTCCTAGTTTGTCCTTCATTAAGTATCCCCTCCCACGAGACTTCCATCTTTTGTCAGCCGTTGGCCGACACCAGCCGTTAACTGTTATTATTTTTTGAATAATTTTGCTAATATTAATAATATTCGATAAGTTGCAGGATTTTGCTCCGGCTGAAAGGATAAAAAAGGATTAAATTTAAGTCTGTTGAGGTACAAAATCTTTATCCGATCATGAAGATCCTCCAGATATCTCCCTACTTTCCTCCTCATCTTGGCGGGGTTGAGTATCATGTAAAAGAACTCGCCGACGGCCTGACGAAACGAGGCCACCAGGTCAGCGTGGCTTCATCCTGCGGAAGATTCAAGAATGAGTTCATCCGCATCCCCAGCATCGACCTCTTTTACGCTCCTCTGCCGCTGAAGGGTATCTGGCTGGAAGCCGATATATATCACAGCCACATCCCCAGCCCTCTATTCGCCTTCATGCTCAGAAAAGCCTCCCCCCACGTGGTGACTTATCACAACGATGTGGTGGTTCCAGGAAGGCTGAACGGCTGCAGCTTTCCCCGCTGGTTCGGAAACTCTCTGGAATGGCTGAACAGAAAACTGGTTCAGCCTGTTCTGGATGAGGCAGAGATAGTGGTAGCCACAACCAAGAGCTATGCTGAGACATCCCCGGTCCTCAGGAACTACCTGCACAAGATAAAGATCGTGCCCAACGCTGTGGACGTTTCCGCTTATCCGCGAGGGATTGGAAAGGAGAATTACGTGCTGTACGTGGGCAGGCTGCTGAACTACAAGGGAGTCGAATCTCTGCTCTCAGCCATGAGCGAAGTGCAGAAGAGAGCCGACCTCAGGCTGGTGCTGGTAGGCGATGGCTATGACAGGAAAAGTCTGGAAGAACAGGCAGCCAGGATGAAGGTCAGGGCCGTGTTCACAGGAAGGCTGGAGCGAAAGAGGCTCATCGATACACTCTCCCGCGCAGAAATGCTCGTACTCCCCACAAGCAACCGCCTGGAAGCCTTCGGTATCGTTCTTCTGGAAGCCATGGCCTGTGAGACGCCGGTGCTGGCCTTTGATACTCCGGGTGTGAATGAGGTGGCCATGGAAGGCGGCAGGGTCTTCTCCAGCAAGGAAGATCTGGTAGACAGCATCCTGGAGCTTCATGAGAATGAACTCCTGAGGATGTCTCTGGGAAGGCGAGGAAGGCGGGCTGTGGAGGAGAAGTACTCCTGGGAGAGAGTCCTGGATAAAATCGAATCGGTTTACAGCGAGATCGCTTGAAGCACTTAAATCAAGCACCGCTTTTTCGAGAAAGCTTGACCGGCTCAAATATTTTTAGAGAATATCATGCCAGCCGGCCTATTTACAAAGGGCTGAATTGTTCCTGGTATCGCAGTTTTGTTTCGATGCGGCTACGACCATCGGCTTCGCCGCCAAAATGGCCCTCTACACCTCAGCTCCCCAAGGGACCAAAAGTTCCATCAACCCCTCTAGCCATCCTTTCTGCCATGGCTATTCATCCCATCGAGTTCAGGTACGGCACCAAGGAAATGAAGGCTATCTGGGAAGAGGACTTCAGGTTGCGCTGCCTATTCCGTGTGGAGGCCGCTCTCGCCCTGGCCGAGGAGGAGCTGGGCATGATTTCCAAAGGAGCCGCCGCGGAGATCGCCGAAGCCGCAGAAGCGGCCAGTCCAGTGCGCGCCAAGCAGATCGAGGACGAGATCGGCCACGATATGATGGCCGTGGTGCTGGCTATGGCCGAAGTCTGCCCGCGATCGGGAGAATGGATACACCTGGGCGCGACCTCCAACGACATCCTGGACACGGCCACCGGTCTGCAGATCAAGGCCTCTCTGGAGGTGCTGGAGCCGAAATTAAAGAAGCTTCTGGCATTGCTCCTGGACCTGGCCGTGAAAAACAAAAGTCTGGTTTGCGCAGGCAGGACGCACGGCCAGATCGCTGTGCCGACGACTTATGGATTGCGCTTCGCCATCTGGGCGTCAGAGATCGCGCGCCACATCGAGCGTTTGGTGCAGCTTCGGCCCCGCGCTGCCGTCGGAAAGATGAGCGGGGCCGTGGGAACGCAGGCTGCCTACGGGCCGCAGGGCATGGAGCTGCAGAGCCGCGTCATGAAGCATCTGGGGCTCGTCGAGGTGGACGTTTCCAACCAGGTGGTGCAGCGCGATCGACACGCAGAACTGGTCTGTTGGATGGCGCTGGTGGCCTCAACGCTGGACAAAATTTTCGTGGAGATGCGATCCCTGCAGCGCACGGAGATCGCCGAGGTGGAGGAGGGCTTCGGCCGAAAGCAGGTCGGCTCGTCCACCATGCCTCACAAGCGAAATCCCATCAAGTCAGAGCAGATCTGCGGCCTGTCCCGTGTGGTGCGTGCTCAAGTGCTGCCTGCCTTCGAGAACATCCCCCACTGGGATGAGCGCGATTTAACCAACAGCAGCTGCGAGCGCGTCATCTTCCCCGAGGCCTTCATCTTCACCGACCACCTCCTCACCCTGGCTACACGCACGCTTGCCAACCTCCGGCTGCGGCCGGATAACATCGAGAAGAATCTCACTCTTCTGCACGGCCTGAACATGGCCGAGAACGTGATGGTGGAGCTGGCCAAAAAGGGAGTCGGCCGTCAGCAGGCGCACGAGATCATGCGCCAGAGTGCCATGCTGGCGTTTGAGGAGAAGCGGGAGCTGGCAGACGTTCTTCTTGAGAACAAGATCGTAACCGGCATTCTCTCTGAGGCGGAGATCAGAGCCCTGCTGGACCCTCATCAGTACATCGGCACCGCCGTGCAGCAGGTAGAGCGGCTGAATGAGAAGCTGCAGAAGCTCTATCTTGCTTGAAATTGGCCCAGGAAATGTGCTGAACGGGAAGAACAACATATCTGTGAAGTCACCCCACGATTTCATTTATGCCCGAAGTCTATCTCCTCAAGCCCGGCTCGATCCAGAAAGACGAGTCAGGCAAGATCCTGGATGCCCGGTCTTCGGTGGCGCTGATCATCTCCGGCACAAGAAAGGTGGTAGTGGACACCGGCCTGAAAGGCGAAGAGACGCAGATATTGAGGGCCTTGGCCCGGCTCGGCCTCCGGTCGGACGAGATCGACACCGTTGTGAACACCCATTCTCATCCCGACCACTGCGGGAACAACCATATTTTCCCCAAGGCCAAGATTCTTTCACCAAAAGAGGGGGAGACGATCGCCCCAGGCGTTTTTGCTATGGAGACGCCTGGCCACAGCCCAGATAGCGTCTCCGTTGTCGTCGAAAACTTTGAGACCGTAGTGATAGCAGGCGATGCTCTTCCTACTTTTGGAAACTTCCAAAAAAATGTGCCTCCGGCCTTGCATGTTGATCGAGCCTTGGCGGTGGCCAGCATGGCGAAGATAGTTTCCCTTGCGGATGTGGTAGTTCCGGGACACGATCTTCCTTTCTCTATCCAAAAAAGAAAATACATTCAACTTCCAGCCTAAGCAGGCATTTGAAGGCAGAGTGCAACCTATGGCCTGACAAAATGAAATCTGGCAAAATTGTTCTTTCGATCTCTTGTATATGCAGGACTGCTATATTGAGAAATCTAAGTTTAAGCAACCTATAAATACTTAAAAAAAGTATATGTTATGCGAATGCAGCTAAAATTAACATCAAAGGAGAGGTTAGTTCTTTACGGTCTTGCCAGATATCCGGGATTTAGCGATATAGATCTCGCTTCAAACATAGGCGTAGATCGATCAACGATATTCAAGAGTAAACGAAAGTTCAGAGACTGGAAGCTGATCAAACTGCTGAACGTTCCTTCGGGAGAAGCGGTAGGCGCCGAAATCCTGACGTCTGTCTTCGTCAGGTATAAGCCGACTGCGCCCTTTGAGGTAAGAAAAGGGTCCAAATCCTTTGAGGATTGGACCAAATACCCCAACTGCGTATCTCATACCTCCACTGACACTGATTCCATCTCAACATTCTATTCCAAGAGCCTGACAGATTTCAGGGTGAACTTCGATCCCATCATAGATGATTACTATCGGAACGATTTCGTGGAGGACATTCACTACTTCCACTATCCCTTCCATGTTTCGAGCTACTCGGCAGACGCTGCCTTGGCCGTGAACAGCCTCTTTGAGCTCACCAGAACCGATCTTCCCGATGAGATGCTATCACCTCGGCCTGCTCTGACTGATGAATCACGGCTCACGGAGAAGGACAAGCTGACGCTTTACGCTTTCGTAAAGTATCCCATGCTCTCTGATCTGGAGCTTTCCAGGAGGACGGGCATCTCACGACCCACCATCTCTGGAAAGCGCACCAAGTTCTTCCAGACCGGTCTTCTGACTCGTGAGGCGTACATAGATTGGCAGAAGATCTGCTGCGAGCTGATGTCCTTTTATCACGTTCGCATCAGACACGGTCATGATCGCGAGGATCTGTCCAAGGTCTACCAGGCCTTCCGGAAGATAGGAGCGCCTCTGTTCAGCTATCTGCAGCCAGGAGAGATCTTCGGTGCATTTCTGTCCACGGGCTATCCGGAGCTGAAGAGCCGCATGGATGGAGAACTCCGCACCCTCTCCATGGAGGGCCTCATCACAGAGCGGCCCCTGCTGCCCCTGCTCGTCATCATGCCCCTCTCCGAAATCAAGGCCACCAAGATAGATTACGCGCCCATGGTGGCCAAGATGCTGGAAGTGGGCAAGGAGATATGAGTGATGAGGTTGCCATAATTTGCTCTCGGGCAGATCCGGCAAGCCTTAACATCGCCGAACGCCTGTTGGAGCTGGAAGCTTGGAAGGACCGGGAGGGCTACAGGTCCTCAGGCACCAGGGCCCTGGTGATTCACGAGGAAAAGCAGACCGCACTGCAAGGTTTTGATACCCAACTAAAAGACCTTGGGCTGCGTCCCAAGATGGTTGTATTCGCCAGCAGGCACGTGTCCAAGTCGGGCCTGCCCTGGTTGGGGGGTCATTTTACTGGCATTTTCGAAAACAGCGAGCGAGAGCTTTCTGTGGCAGCCCCTGCGGGCCTCTGGTCTTTCTTGCACAACATAAGAAAGCTGGCGCCGGAAGGTTTCAGAATATCGGCCGAGGCCACTCATCACGGGCCGACCGACATGAAGACGCCCTCATTCTTTGCGGAGATCGGGAGCAGCGAGCCCCTATGGCGTGATCCGCGCGCAGGTGAGGCCGTAGCCAGGGCCATTCTCTCCCTGGAGATAAAAGAGCATCCTGTCGCCTTGGGCTTCGGGGGCGGTCATTATGTGCAGAGACAAACCGATCTCATGCTCGAGACCGAGGTCGCCTTCGGGCATCTCTTCTCCAGCTACCAGGTTGGATCCTTGGATGCAAAATTGGTGGAGGATGCATGCCGCAAGTCCGGCGCCAGCTTCGCTTACCTCGACCGCAAGTCCTTCCGGTCCGCTGATAAAAAGAGGATCCTGGGAATTCTCGAAGAAGTGGGCTTGCCCCTGCTGCAAAGCAAGGAGATTCGCGCCAAATTCCCAGCCTCAGAAAAAGAGTAAAAAGCCAGAAGTTTATCGTCATTACCAGAGCAGAGCTTCGATTTGGACTATAATTGAATTAGTTTGCACGTCCTTGAAGCTATTTCTCCTCCGTTCGAGGATGTATATTGTGCGTAAAATATCTTAATTATTAACTTGTGGTTTTGGTATTTTTGTTTATCTTCAAAGATATTTTTCAAATATTTTAGAACAAAAAGCGGTATCCTTGCAAAAAAGATTTATATCATTAAACATCATGACAGTACATCAAAATAAATTAAGTTTTGACACGGGTCTTGTGGTCACAATGTCTGGAAGAATGAATGCTGCCCCGGCAAACGGCCTCTCCGCCCTGCAGGAGAGAGCGCTTGATCTCATTAGCTCAAGGTCCGACGGCCTGCGTCAGTCGGAGCTATGGCGGCTCCTCTGCATCAATAGCAGCAAGTGCTCAAAGGTGGTTTCCAGGATGGAGACCGCCGGCCTCATCCACAGAGAGAGAATCCCCTCCAGCAGCACCTACCTGATAAGGCTTGCCCGACCTTCCGGTAGAAATTCCTGCCGCCACATCGACAGTTACTTAACTGAGATCTATCTGCTATTTCTGACACGCGGCATATCTCACTGAGGGCCGCAGGGGATTTCGGCATTGAAGGTATTGCTGGAAATTTTGCGCCCGTTCAACTGCGCTATGGGCGGGGCTGCCGCTGTCATCGGGCTTCTCCTGGCAGGAAGGTTCGATCCTACAGTTGCGGTCAGCGTCTTTCTGGCAGTCTTCCTGATCACGGGCGCAGGCAATGCCGTCAACGATTACTATGACCGAGAAATCGATGCGGTTAATAGACCGCGGCGGCCCATACCGAGCAAACGTATCAGTCCGATAAGAGCCTTTTATTATGCATTGATCCTGTTTGTCGCAGGCTGCCTCCTGGCGGGCCTGGTGAACCAGCTCTGTCTGGCCATGGCTGTCCTCAACTCCGTCCTTTTATTTCTTTATGCCAGAAGCTTCAAGGCCATGCCCTTGGCAGGAAACGTATGCGTCGCCTTCCTAATTGGCTCTGCCTTTCTCTTCGGAGGCACGGCCGCGGGACTGGCTGGCCTGCAAGCCAACCTCATACCTTTTCTGCTCTCCTTTTTGGCCACCATGAGCCGGGAGATCATGAAGGATGTGGAGGACATGGAGGGAGATCGCCTCGGGGGCGCCAGGACCCTTCCCATCCTTGCCGGAGAAAAGTTTTCTGCGGCCCTGGCAGCGGCTTTCGCCCTGGCAGCAGTGGTGCTCAGCTACTTTGCGCCTTTCGGGAAAGACTATCTCATAATAGTTTCTGCAGCGGATCTCTTCTTTATTTACTCATTGATAAAAATCGCTAAAGGAGATGCAGCAGGGTCGCAGCGGGCGCTGAAAATTGGGATGGCAACTGCCCTGCTGGCTTTTCTGGCGGCAGGCCTGCAGCAGCGAATGAATCTGCAGATTTGATTTTATGGCTTAGCGGTGGGCAAAGTAGGCCACAATCGGCGTGCCTAGCCGATTGATGCGCACAAAGCCATAGCGTTCGAACTGAACCACTCGGCTCAGCTCTCTTGCGATCCCTGCCTCTCCCACGCCCTCATCGACTCCGTCGGGCTTCATCACCCTGATCGCGAGCCCGTTTTGGGGTGCCCAGTGAATTATCTTCATCTTCTTTTCGACCGCTTTGCCGGCGAACCGGGCCAATGCCGGCTCCAAACTCAAAATCTCCACATTGCAGAGATCCTTAAGACGGATACTGTCTCCCGGCTTCAGGCTCTCCAGGTCGCTCCTGCAGATGAATATATTATTTCCTGCCGGTATCTCTCTGAAGCCGCGATCTATGGTGGGATGCAGCGGCGCGCGGGCTAAAGCTGGCACATCGCCTTCGATCTCTAGATTTACCGGATCCCAGACGAAGAAGTACCGGTTCGCCTCCGGATCGATGAGCTTGCGGTTCTCGGCATAGATTGAATCCATGCTGATGCTGATGTCCGTCTCGCCCACGCCCAGGTCGATCATAAACTTACGCAACGCCTCGGGCCTAATCCCTCGGCAGCGCATGGCCCGCACCGTCGGAACGCGCGGATCGTCCCAACCCGTGTACTCGCCGGCCTCTATGGCCTTGCGCAGCTTGCTGGTGCTGAAAGAGCCGAACTGATGGATCTTGATTCTGCCCCAGTGGATGACCCTCGGATACTCCCAGCCCAGGTGCGAATAGAGATACCTCTGCCTGCTTCCGCTGTCGGTCAGGTCCTTGCCTCGCAGGATGTGAGTTGTCCCCAGCAGGTGGTCCTCTACCGCCGACTCGAAGTCGAGCAATGGCCAGACGCGGTATCTGTCTCCCACTAGCGGATGAGGTGCGGTTACTATCCTGAAGGCAGGCCAGTCGCGAATGGCGGGGTCCTTGTGGGACATGTTGGTCTTGACCCGCAAAACCGCTTCGCCCTCCGCCAGCCGCCCGTCAAGCATCTGCCTCCATAGTTCCAGGTTCTGCGCCACGCTCTGCTCTCTGTGGCTGCAAGCCACGCCCTTGTCCTTGTGCTCCTTGAAGACCGCCTGTGGGCAGCCGCAAACGTAGGCCCCGCCCCTGAGAATCAGTTCCTCTGCTATCGGATAATACAGGTCTATCCTCTCACTGGCAGTGATGACTTCGTCTGGTCTGGCACCAAGCCACTCGCAGTCCTCCAGATACCAGCCGTAGGCCTCGGGCATGGGCCGCTTCTTCACAGGATCTGTATCGTCGAAGCGGATGATGAACTTGCCACCATACCTTTTAACATACTCAGAGTTGACAATGATTCCCCGGGCGCTGCCGAGAGTGGGCGGCCCGTTGGGATTGGGCGCGAAGCGCATCACCACGCCTTTCTCTGCGTCTTCCAGGGGCGGCAGCCCCTTATCCGGCTCCTTTCTCTCCGAGAGCTCCTCCAGAAGCTCAGGCGCCATGGCTGCTAGCCGTTGCTGCCACTCCTCAGGGCTGGTCTTCTCCACCTCGGCCAGAACCTCTTTTACCAGGGGGGATACTTCCTTCGCCTGGGCGCGAAGCTCGGGATGCTCGCCCATGAGCTTACCCATGACCGCCCCGGCATTAGGAGCAGCCTTGTACTTCACCGCGTTCTGCAGCGCATACTTCTCGATGAGCTCTCTGATATTTGCCATGAAAATCTCCTAAGGCTCGCCACAACGACGGACGAAGCTGATTCCGTCGTTCTTTTGATCAGGCTAGAAGAGCTAATTCCATATCACTCTACTTTAATTTGATTGTGCTTTGAATTTAATTGATTAGCCTCGAATATTTTGCAGGCCAAGGCATCACTTATTATTTTATCGTGATCGAAGGCAAGAGGCGGCAGGCTCTGAGGAGGGAATACCTCTGCAGATCTGGCGTCCGAGCCGGACACAAGATCGCCTCGTCCCCTGGCCAGAAAGGCAGCAGAGACCACATGCCCCCTCGGATCGCGACCGGGATCAGAGTAGATGCCGATCAGGCCCAGGAGTTCGATCTCAAGGCCCGTCTCCTCCTTTGCTTCCCTGCGAACTGCATCCTCGACCGTCTCCCCAACTTCCACAAAGCCCCCAGGCAGGGCGTAGCATCCCTGGTAGGGCGGGTTGTTCCGCCTTATGAGCACAATTCCTTCTTGGAAGAATATAACCGCATCCACCGTAAGAAGAGGAGTTCTCATGCTTGTTACCTGAAACCGAAAGGCTTATCTACGACCAAGGTCGGAAGGGTTTACGGCAAAGGTCGATTAGCTGAACATCCCTCCTACCCTACATCCAATCGACCTTTGGCTATCTTTTATTTATTCTGCCATCCCAAGATTAACGCTTTTCCATCATTATCCTCGCCATTATTCTCGTCTTTCTATCCTACGATAATTCTATCCTACGATAATTCTATCCTACGATGATCCTAAAATACGGGATATGATTACTCTGATCTATGCCCTTTTACGTTCTCAAGCTAGGCGGAAGCCTCATGGCATCTGCCAGGGATCTCATGCGCGCCCTCTGCGGCCTGGCTGAGGATGGCTACAGCATCCTGGTGGTGCCGGGCGGAGGGCCTATGGCCGATCTGATCCGGGAACTCTTCTCGCGGTATGAGATCTCCCAGGAGGCTGCGCACTGGATGTCCATCCTGGCCATGGAGCAGTATGGTCTTTTTCTAGCGGACGGCACAGGAACGCGGATCACCAGGGAAATCCAGCGCCCTCGATGCGGAGTCGAGATTCTCTTACCCTATCAAGCTCTGCAGAAGGACGACTTCGGACTTATGCACAGCTGGGACTACACCTCTGACGCTGTGGCGGCGCTGGTGGCCATGCGGCTCAATGCGCCGCAAATCAAGGCCACGAATGTGGATGGCGTGATCCTGGCGGGAATGGTGGTTGAAGAGGTATCAGCGAGTTCGTTGCTGGGAAAAGAGAGCTGCATCGACCAGGGCACCCTCATCCTTCTCCAGGGACGCCTTAAGGGCAGAAGGGTATGGGTTTTGAACGGCAGCGATCCGGATCGCTTCGTATCGGCGCTGAAGATTGGAAAGGGCGGCACGATAATAAACGGAGAGTAAGGGAAGAGGCTTTTAGCCAAAAGGGAAAAGACTCAAAAGAGCTAAAGAGGCTCCATGGAAAGCTGCTCATCCCTCATACCTTTTGCTCCACGGGAAAGTTTATACAGGGATATACATCAACAAGAGGAAGATAACATGAAGGAAGAAATGCCAGAGAGATGCATATCATGTGGCATTACGCTGACCGGCGTGGGCGGGACGAGGTTCCCCTGCCCCAGCTGCGGCACCGTGATTGCCAGATGCAACCGCTGTAAAAAGCAGAGCAACGTTTATACCTGCAAAGCCTGTGGTTTCTCGGGTCCGTGAGGTAGTGGTATGGGAGACGCCGCAGTTAGAATGAAGATCATGCCCGAGAGCACCGATATCGACCTCGTCAAGCTCAAAGAGGAGATCAAGAAAGCGGTGCCGGCCTTTGCCAGGCTGCACGCTGTCGAGGAGATGCCCATCGCCTTTGGCCTGAAGGCATTGATAGTTGTAACCATCATGAATGATAAGGGTGGCCACAGTCCGGACGAGATTGAGACAGCTTTTGTCGAGCTTCCGGGCGTGGAGTCCGTAGAGGTAGAAGAGGTCGGTCTCCTCTAAACCTCACTTTGTTTTTTGAAGGCAACAGCCAGGGCTTGTAGATCAGTGGTAGATCGCCGCCTTCGCAAGGCGGAGGCCACGGGTTCGAATCCCGTCAAGTCCATTTCAATTTTTTAGGATCTGATGACCTCAAATCCTGCGAATGCATCGTAGAATATCTATAAAGTCAAGCCTAATTATCTCCTGAAGCATTGATCTTATGAGTTCACTTATTCAAAACTGTGAGCCACCAGTAAGAAAAGTAACGAACTAAAAAAACAGAGACGTCTTAAGCCTGCGAACAGCAAGAATACCGCTATTATTATAGAACCGACAGGGCGGCAATGGGCAGAGATTCCTCTTAGCTCTTTTTTCTTTTTGGAGAGAGAATTAACGCATCAGTTTCACTACGACATGAGCCGACCAACTGATGCAATTCCATGATCGCCGCATAGTCCGACCTCTTTATAAAGGGCAGATCTTTTACAATCGAATTATTTTTATCTTAATAACCCTCCACTCTACTCCGGAGCTCGTCACGGGTCTTGAGTAAGGCATGCTCTGCCTTTGCCTGTTCTTTTGTTTCCGAGAAATGCAAAAAACAAAAAGATTCTGGGATGTCAAGGACACTGACTTTCCAAGAAATGAAATATTAGATGAAAGAGTAGGCCTTTTGAAAAGCTAAGATGATAATAACGCTTTCCCTGCAAGCCGCGACTCTCGAAAGTCTTAAATTAATTTGAGACGGTAATCTATTATGGTCTTAATCAAAATTTTCAAGGCACTGATAGCGCAGGTGAAGATTTTCTAGGAGAAGCGTCGTGGCAGCAGAAGATCACAACTTTATCGATGAGGATGGCCTCTGGTACAAAGACGCTATCATCTATGAAGTTCATGTAAAATCTTTTTACGATAGCAATGGAGATGGAATTGGAGACTTTCAGGGGCTCATCGAGAAGCTGGATTATCTAAAAGACCTGGGGATAACCGCCATCTGGCTATTGCCATTCTACCCATCACCCCTCAAAGATGATGGTTACGATATAACTGATTACTTTGACATCCATCCTGATTACGGGGATTTAAGAACATTTCGGAGATTTTTGAAAGAGGCTCATCTGAGGGGGCTGAAAGTGATCACCGAGATGGTATTGAACCATACTTCAGATCGTCATCCCTGGTTTCAGAAGGCTCGGAAATCCAAACCCGGATCAGTCTGGAGAAATTTTTATGTGTGGAGTGATACACCTGACAAATATAAGGAGGCCCGGATAATCTTCAAGGACTTTGAGACCTCCAACTGGGCCTGGGATGCGGCGGCAAGATCCTACTACTGGCACCGCTTTTACACCCACCAGCCCGACCTTAATTTCGATAGTCCTCACGTTCAGAGAGCCATGACCAGAGTTATTGACTTTTGGCTTCGCATGGGTGTGGATGGTATCAGACTGGATGCAGTTCCGTATCTCTACGAGCGCGAAGGCACAAACTGCGAGAATCTGCCAGAGACTCACGATTTCTTGAGGAAGCTTCGGTCGCATGTTGACAGCAAATTTAAGAATAAGATGCTTCTAGCCGAATCTAATCAGTGGCCTGAAGATGCTGTGGCGTACTTTGGTGAAGGTAATGAATGCCATATGGCCTTCCATTTCCCGCTCATGCCCAGGATGTTCATGGCCATCGAGATGGAAGACCGTTTTCCCATCATAAACATCATGGACCAAACTCCCCGGATCCCAGAATCCTGCCAATGGGCGCTATTTTTGCGCAATCATGATGAGTTGACCCTGGAGATGGTCACTGACGAGGAAAGAGATTATATGTATCGTGTTTATGCTACCGATCCGCGAACTAAGATCAATCTCGGAATTCGCAGGCGGCTTGCGCCTCTTCTGGGAAATAATCGCAGAAAGATTGAGCTCATGTTTTGGCTGCTTTTCTCCCTTCCCGGTACTCCGGTAGTTTACTATGGCGACGAGATTGGAATGGGAGATAACTACTATCTCGGTGATCGGAATGGAGTGCGTACACCTATGCAATGGAACCTGGACTTGAATGCAGGTTTCTCTTTTGCCAATCCGCAGGAGCTGTACTTGCCTCTGATCATCGATCCTCAGTACCATTACGCGTCGTTGAATGTCGCCAACCAGGAGGGAGATTCTTCCTCCCTGCTGTGGTGGATGAAACAAATTATTTCGCTTCGCAAAAGGTTAAAGGCCTTTGGAAGAGGCGACATCAAGATTCTCTTTCCAAATAACTCTAAGGTCATAGCCTTCAGCCGCCACTATCGCGAGGAGACGATACTCGTGGTTGCTAACCTATCAAAATATCCTCAGCAAACTGAGGTTGACCTGAGCGAGTATGTAGGCTTCTTGCCCGAGGAGCTGCTGAGCAGGAGAAAGTTCCATGCGATCGAAAAATCTCCCTATATGATCACTATCGGACCCTATTATTATTATATGTTTTCGTTGGTGCAGAAAAAAGAACAGGTCTGTGTAACTAAAGATGGGCTTCTGCCTTTAATCAAGATGGAAAAGTGGAGCAAGCTGTCAGATGATAAAACCAAAGAGAAGCTGGAAGACATTCTCTTGAGCTATCTCCAGTGCCTGGGCTTATCCAGAGGAGAAGGTCGCCCAGTCCAATCGGTGCAAATTTTAGAATCGACGCCTATATCCTCGGTTTCTCACTCCCATCTTCTCCTCCTCAAGATGGATTATGCAGAGGGTCCGACTGGTCTCTATCTTCTGCCTCTGTCCTTTGCATCTGGAGATAGAGCAGAGACGCTTCTGACTCAATTCCCTCAGAGCCTGATGGCCAAGTTCAACGTCGGTGACGAAAATATTGTTGCCCATGATGGTGCCTACGACGATAAATTGCGTGAAGCCCTTCTTTCGCTGATACTCCGCGGCAAGAAGATAAGAGATTCTCGCGGAAACCTCATTTTTTATTCCAGCAAACCATCCTGCAGGGCAGATGAGGTTAGTGGCCTGGCCTCAAAGCTCCTCAAGTTTGGAAAGAGCACGATCTATGTTCAGTTCAATGACTTGTTTCTCATGAAGCTGTACAGGCTCATCGATGAAGGCGGAAATTATGAGGTGGAGATGACCAGGTTCCTTACAGAGAGGGGATTTCATAATATTCCACATTTCTGTGGAGCCATCGAGTATAGACATCCCAGGGCAGAGCCGATGGCCATCGGCATGCTTCAGGGATTTGTCCCCAATGAGGGAAATGCCTGGAACTACACATTAGATGAAGTCGGCAGATACTTTGAAAGGGTCCTGGCCAAGAAGCAAGAAATTCAGGAGCCTCCAAAAGGGCCAGAATCTCTTCTCGAGATCGATCCTGAAAGAATTCCTCCTCTTATTAAAGAACTGCTGGGAGGAGTTTATCTGGAGAGGGTTCAGCTTCTAGGCATGAGAACCGGGGAACTGCATCTGGCCTTGGCATCGTCTGATGATCCCGACTTTGCACCCGCACCATTCACCGTTTTTCACCAGAAGTCGCTTTACCAGTCCATGAAAGTGACGGTCGATAGAACATTCTTCTCTCTGGGCAGACAAATTAAGGATATGCCTGACGACATTAAAGGCCTTGCATCAAACGTCTTTGCATTGAAAACTGAGATCCAAAGCCAGATGAAGAAGCTGACGCAGCGTAAGCTTAACGGTTCAAGAATTCGAATTCATGGCGATTATCATCTTGCCCAGCTTCTGTACACTGGTAACGACTTCTTCATTTTTGGATTCGACCATGATCGGGAATATCTGATCGATCGCAAACTTAAACGCTCGCCAGTTGTGGATCTGGCGAGTATGATCATGTCCTTCCATTGTGCTATTGGCACAGCTCTTTTCAAACATGCTTCAGCACGAAAGGAGGATCTGCCATTGCTCGAGCCTTGGAAAGAGCTTTGTTTCAAGTATGTTAGCGGCATCTTCATCAGAGCTTATATAAAGACCGTTAATGGTACGGGCCTTCTTCCATCCGAGATGGATAAATTCGAAGATATGCTCAATGCATTTCTCTTGGAAAAGGTGATTTCTGAGCTTGGAAGAAGCCTGGATAAGCCCAAATCATTGATAATTCCTCTGCAGGGGATAATTTACCTTTTAGCTCTTACAAAAAAGAATAGTAGCAGTGGATAGAGCGATGAACATCGGGGCCAAATATCAGGGCGATGGAAAGTGCAGTTTCGCTGTCTGGGCACCATTTTCAGGTGACTTAGCCCTGGTGATCATAGGGGCTGAGAGCAGGGTGATTCATTCGAAAAAAAATGACCGCGGCTACTGGACTTTCGATGTTAATGATATATTTCCTGGAACAAAATACTTTTTCAGGCTGGAAGGCTCCTTGGAGCGGCCAGATCCGGCTTCACACAGCCAGCCCGAAGGCGTACACGGCCCCTCCCAGGTGGTCAACCATGAATATCCGTGGCAAGATCGGAGCTGGCGAGGGGTACCCCTGGAGAGGATGATCATCTACGAGCTTCACATCGGCACTTTCACAGAAGAGGGAACCTTCGAGGCTGTCATCCCACGGCTTGATGATCTTAAGGATTTGGGAATAAATGCGCTCGAGATCATGCCTGTCGGGCAGTTCCCTGGCACGAGAAACTGGGGGTACGATGTTGCCTACCCCTTTGCGGTGCAGAACTCCTACGGTGGCCCTGACGGCTTCAAGAGACTGATCGATGAATGTCATGTCCGGGGGTTCGCAGTAATTCTCGATGTGGTCTATAATCATTTCGGCCCGGAGGGAGCCTATTTTGCCGACTTTGGGCCCTACTTTGCTGAAAGGCATAGAACACCCTGGGGCAAAGCCCTCAACTTTGATGATACCTGCAGCGACGCCGTGAGAGAGTTCTTCTTTGAGAACGCTCTGCATTGGTTCAGGGAATATCACCTGGACGCTCTCCGATTGGATGCGGTGCATGCCATCTTGGATATGGGCGCCAAGCATTTCCTCAGGGAACTGGCTGAAAAAGTCTCTGAGTTCTCGGAATGGGATAGAAAGCGCTACTTGATCGCAGAAAGCGACTTGAATGATGTGAGGATATTAGACTCCCGGGATAGAAACGGCTTTGGAATTGATGCTCAATGGTGTGACGATCTGCATCATGCTCTTCATGCACTGCTCACCGGCGAGCGAAGTGGCTATTATCAGGACTTTGGGCATGTTGAAGATCTGGTGAAGGCTCTCCGAGAAGGGTTTGTATATTGCTGGAATTTCTCAAAGTACAGAAAGAGGCATCATGGAAGTTCTTCCCTAGGAATTCCAGCCAGCAAGTTCATCATTTTCTCACAGAACCATGATCAGGTGGGCAATCGTCCCCTAGGCGAACGGCTCTCCAGACTTCTCTCCTTTGAGGCCCTGAAACTGGCTGCTGGTGTGACAATTCTCTCGCCGTATATACCGCAAATCTTCATGGGAGAGGAGTATGCCGAGGGAGCTCCATTCCTCTACTTTGTGAGCTATTCAGATAATGCTCTGGCAGAGGCTGTAAAAGAGGGAAGGAGGAGCGAATTGACCCCTTTGGCCGAACCCTCTGACCCGCAGGACACATCTTCATTCTTTCTATCAAAGGTTAGATGGCAGAAGCGAACAACTGGTAGGCACAAAGTAATGCTCGATTTTTACAGCATGCTCATCCGATTAAGGAAAGATATACCGGCCCTGCATAACCCAAATAGAAATTGCCAGGAAGTCTCTTCTGACGGCTGCATAGTCTTTCTCAAAAGATGGCATGGCTCAAGTGAGACGATCTGCATTATGAATTTCTGCCAGGCAGAATCGGCCTTCCAGCTGAACCCGGAGACGGAGATCTGGAAAAAAGTCATTGACTCATCGGAGGCTATATGGGACGGCCCAGGCTCAGCTATGCCTGATATGATCAGACAGGCTGAAAAATTTCATATAAAACCTCATACCTTTTTATTATATGAGAAGGTGTGACAGTGACATGCCATGTCTGCATCCACGGGCATTTCTATCAACCTCCCAGGGAGAATCCCTGGCTGGAGCAAGTTGAGCTCCAGGATTCCGCATATCCCTACCATGATTGGAACGATCGAATCACGTCTGAGTGTTATGCGCCAAATGCGGCAGCCCGCATCCTGGGACGCGACCTCAGGATAATAGATATTGTTAATAATTATAAACATATTAGCTACGACTTCGGTCCAACGCTGCTCTCCTGGTTGGAGGCCAACTCCCCAGAAACGCTGCAAGCAGTGCTGAAAGCTGGTCGGCCCTCTCTCGACCGCTTTTCAGGCCATTCTCCGGCCATAGCTCAGGCCTACAATCACATGATACTTCCCCTCGCTGACATAAGGGACAGACGCACTCAGGTTATCTGGGGTATAAAAGAGTACGAGCACCGTCTGGGAGTGAGGCCAGAGGGAATGTGGCTCCCCGAAACTGCAGTAGACAAGAAAAGCCTGGACATTCTGGCCGAGCAGGGCATAAAGTTCACCATTCTGGCCCCTCATCAGGTGGCGAGATTTCGAAAGATCGGAGATCAGGAATGGATTGAAGCATCGAAGGGGTTGGATCTTCGGAGGGCATATCTCTGCAGGCTCGATTCAGGGAGGACCATCAGCCTCTTCGTCTACGATGGCCTGATGGCCAAGGACATCGCATTTATGAATCTTCTGGACAATGGAGAGAACTTTGCCAGCAGACTGTTGAATGGTCTCACTGGAGATGAATCACAGCTGGTTCATATAGCCACAGATGGGGAGAGCTATGGCCACCACCATTCCGGAGGCGATATGGCACTTGCTTATTGTCTTTACCACATCGAGTCCAAGAACCTCGCCAAGATTACCGTCTACGGCGAATACCTGGAGAAGTACCCTCCCACTTTCGAGGCGGAGATAGTCGAAAACACATCCTGGAGCTGCCCGCATGGCGTTGAGCGTTGGAAGAGTGATTGCGGCTGCAATTCTGGAGGTCATCCGGGTTGGAATCAGGCCTGGAGAGCACCTCTTCGCCAGGCCATGGACTGGGTTAGAGAAGCCCTTGTGCCAGTCTACGAGCAGGAAGCGAAGATCTTCTTTAAGGAGCCCTGGGCCGCGAGAGACGACTATATACAGATCATTCTGGACAGATCACCGGAAAGCATCGAAAAATTTCTATCTAATCATGCCTTGAAGACGCTCTCAGCTGAAGAGAAGGTAAAGGCCCTCAAACTCCTGGAGATGCAGAGGCATGCCATGCTCATGTACGCCAGCGACGGTTGGTTCTTTGACGAGATCTCAGGGCTAGAGACCACTCAGGTTATGAAATATGCCGCCAGGGCCATGCAGCTAGCCAGAGAAATGAACGCCATGGATCTGGAGCCCGGCTATTTAGATCGCTTGAATCAAGCGAAGAGCAACCTCAGAGAGTTTGAAGACGGCAAAAAGATTTATATGAGGCTGGTGAAGCCTGTCGCTCTAGATCTGTTGAGGGTTGCTGCACACTACGCCATATCATCTCTTTTCAATGAATACCCGGAAAAGACGATGATCTTCTGCTATACCGTGGCCAAAGAAAACTTCGCCCTTGAAAAGGCTGGAGAGATGAGCCTGGCAGTGGGCAAGGTCCGCGTGCAATCAAGTATTACCTGGGAAGAGGAGATCATCAGCTTCGCCGCACTTCATTTCAGCGGCCACAACCTGATCGGTGCTGCTTATCGGTTCAGGGGCAATGAGCCGCATCTACTGATGCAAAAAGAGATCAAAGAATCCTTTTCGAAGAGTGACATACCCGAGGTAATCCGCCTAATGGATAAGCATTTTGGCGCTCACAGCTACACCATCTGGCACCTTTTCAAGGATGAGCAGCGAAGGACCCTCAGTCACATTCTCGAACCTGATCAAAGGGAGATCGGCTCCTTCTTCCATCAGGCCTACGTGCATAACTATCCGGCGCTCCAGGTAATGAATGACCTGGGGGTACCGCTTCCAGAGACCCTTCAGTCTATAGTCAAGGCTGTGATAGACTCGGATCTTAGCAGATTCCTGGAAGCGGAGAAACTCGACCTGCCCGGACTTCGAAAGCTTGTGGATGAGGTCAGAAAATTCGGGCCAACGATTGATAGGCAATCGCTGAATTTCCTCGCGAGCAGGCGAATTGACAATCTAATTGAGCAATTTAACAGGAATCCTGAAGATTTAGCCCTCATGGAGGAGACTAATGAGCTGCTCGGCATCGAATATGATCTCTCGCTTCAGCCAAAGCTCTGGAGGTCTCAGAATATACTCTTTTCGATAGGCAGAAAGCTTAGAGGTGAGATGAAGGCGCGAGCTGAAAAGGGCGATCAGAACGCAAGGAAGTGGCTGGAGCTTATGCAGAGAATAGAAGATCGCATGCAAATGAGGCCATCTTGAATGCGCGTTCCCCTCGCCACTTACAGGCTCCAGTTCGGCCCAGGCTTAGGCTTTCGGAAGGCAAGGGAGATATTATCATATCTTTCAGAGCTGGATATCTCCGACATCTATGCGTCTCCCATCTTCAAAGCGAGGGAGGGAAGTTCACACGGCTACGACATCGTCGATCATAACCTTCACAACTCTGAACTAGGAACGCTCGAAGAGTTCGAGGCCCTTCTGCAGGAAACAGCTGAGCGCAAGTTAGGGTGGCTGCAAGATGTGGTACCCAATCATATGTCTTATAGCCATGAGAATAGCTTGCTCTCGGATGTCCTGGAAAAGGGAAACCATTCGAAATTTTTTAGCTTCTTTGATGTAGACTGGGATTATCCGAGCGATAACCTAAATGGAAGAATTCTGGCGCCATTCCTGGAAGAGCCCTATGCAGATGCCCTAGAAAAGGGCTATATAAAGCTGGAATTTGGCAATGCGGGGTTTATCATCTCATGTTCAGGCGTCCGCCTTCCTGTGAGATTGAAATCATATTCATCAATACTCAGCTATGGCTTGAGGGATATGGGAAAAAAAATTAAATTAGTGAGTGAGGAGATCGAGGATCTCAAGAACGTTATCTTGAAAGCCAACGTGGATGACCCGGACCCTGGATTAAAACAGGAACTCTGGAGACTCTATTCGACGAGCAGCGCGGTCAGAGGTTTTCTGGATTCGAATCTGGCGATATTCAATGGAAGAGTAGGAGATCCCAATAGCTTCGACCTCCTGGACGAGCTGCTATCGTCGCAACTCTTCAGGCTATCCTTTTGGAAGGTGGCCTCGGACGAAATAAACTATAAAAGGTTCTTTATCCTGAACGATATGATCTCGCTCAACACGCAGAAGAAGGAGGTGTTCGATCATGTTCATTCCTTCCTATTCGATCTGCTTCATAGAGCGAAGGTCACTGGCTTTCGGATAGATCATCTGGATGGGCTTTATGATCCGGAAGAGTATCTGACAAGATTGAGGGAGGATCTCAGGGAAGGATATCTGGTCGCTGAGAAAGTACTCGTGCCTGGTGAGAATCTCCCTGATAGCTGGCCACTGCAAGGGACGACCGGTTATGATTTTCTGAACTGCCAAAATGGCGTCTTTTGCGATAATGATGGGGTCGAGGCATTGAATGAGATATATTCTCGATTCACGGGATTGGAGATCTCTTTTAGAGATGTAGCCCACGAGAAGAAGATGCTCATTGCTGATCGATATATGGGCGGAGATTTAGATAACCTTGCTCGTTTTCTCAAGAAGGCTCTGGGCGCTGGCCGAAGCGGGGTCGATATAACTTTATCGGGGATCAAGAAGGCTCTGAGAGAGTTTCTGATTCTGCTTCCGGTTTACAGGACCTATGTGAGACCTGGTTCCTTCAGGAAAGCCGATCGCGAGGTTTTCAGAGAGACTTTCAAATTGGCGAAACAAATAAATCTTGACCTCTTTTATGAGCTCGATCTTCTGGAGCGCTTTATCCTGGAGCCTCCAGAGGAAGCGGGTGATAACTCGCAGTCATTCATCATGAGGCTTCAGCAATTTTCAGGTCCTCTGATGGCCAAAGGCATCGAGGATACTGCTCTGTATTCCTATTATCGGCTGCTCTCGCTGAACGAAGTGGGATCAGACCCTGGGGGCTCAGGCACATCTCTCGATGATTTCCACCGCTTCATCCGATTCAGATCAGAGCGCTGGCCTCATTCTATGAATGCCACCTCAACCCATGATACCAAGAGGGGCGAGGATGTACGGGCAAGAATAAACGTCCTCTCTGAGCTGCCAGAGGCTTGGGCGAGTCAGATTGAAGCCTGGAGCCGAATAAACGAAGAAAAGCGGGAGAATGTAAGAGGCAGAGACATGCCAGACAGAAACGATGAGTATTTCTTTTACCAGACCTTGATCGGGGCCTTTCCCTCGCGATCCGAAGATTTGCTATCTTTTCGTGACCGGGTTAAAAGTTATCTAATAAAAGCAGTCAGAGAGGCCAAGGTGCACTCAGGATGGGTCAGGCAGGATAGGTCCTATGAGGAAGCCTTCATAGCATTCGCTGAGAGGGTCCTCGATTCCGAAGAATTTCTTGAAGCCTTCCTTCCCTTCCAGAGAAAGATTTCTCATTACGGTGTTCTGAACGCCCTTGCTTCCACCCTGGTTAAAATGACTGCTCCAGGGATTCCCGACTTTTATCAAGGCTGTGAACTGTGGGACTTGAGCTTTGTGGACCCGGATAACCGCCGTCCCGTGGACTTTGAGAAGAGAGCAGCATATCTGAAGGAGCTGATACGGAGAGAAGATACTGATGTTCTAAGGCTGATCGAAGAGCTTTTGGCTCAGAATGGGGATGGTAGGCTGAAGCTCTTCCTGATTCATAGATCCCTTCGGGCCAGAAGCGAGAATCCCGAGCTCTTCACCAGAGGATCCTACGAGCCCCTTAAACCGGAGGGATCGAGGTCGGAAAATATCATAGCCTTCGCCAGGCGATATAATGACTTATGGGCGATCGCTATCGTGCCCAGGCTTACTACAGCTCTGGTTAGCGATGGAGCATATCCTCTGGGAAGGGCGGTATGGGGCGATGATCATATTTCCTTCTTCGCTAATGAGCCTCGTTGCTGGAGGAATGCGATAACCGGGCAGCTCCTGGATGCAGAGAGCCCTCTTTATGTCGGAGATGTGCTGAAGCATTTTCCGGTTGCTCTTCTGCTGGGCAGGGAGGGCAGATGAGGGTCAGAGGAAGTGGAGTACTTCTTCACATCACCTCCCTTCCTTCGGCCTATGGTATAGGCGACCTGGGTCCGACCGCCTATCGCTTTGCCGACCTCCTAGCCGAGAACCAGCAATGCTTCTGGCAGGTCCTTCCCCTAGGGCCAACGGACCCAATCTGTGGCAATGCGCCCTACGATAGCAGGTCGATCTATGCAGGTAACCCGCTCCTCATCAGTCCTGAGATACTGTTAAGAGAAGGTCTGATCTCCAAAGAGGATCTGGAAAACCGTCCAGGCTTTCCGGAAAGCAGCGTAGATTACCCTTCGGTCATTAAATACAAGAACAGAATTCTGAAAATAGCATACGAATCTTTCCGTAGCGATGGAGGAAAGGACATAGCAATTAAAGATTTTACGTCGCCCAATAGATGCAGTTACATGAAGTTTTGCGGCGACAATGCCTTCTGGCTGGAGGACTTTGCTCTCTTTTCTGCGATAAAATCTCATTTTGGGGGTCGTATCTGGAGCAAATGGCCAGAAGGCTTACGCGACAGAACGAGTGAGGCACTGGGAGAGATGAGGCGTGAGCTTCGTGAGGATATTTGGATGCACAAATTCCTCCAATTTACTTTTTTTTTGCAGTGGACTGGCTTGAAGAGCTACTGCAAATCACGGGCAATCCAATTCATTGGCGATATGCCCATATACGTCAACTACGACAGCTCTGATGTCTGGACCAGACCTGAGATCTTTAGCCTGGACGATAAAAAAAAGCCTAATACGGCTGCAGGTGTTCCTCCAGATTACTTCTCCAAAACAGGCCAGCTTTGGGGCAATCCGCTTTATAGGTGGGATGTGCTCAAAAAAGATGGGTACTCATGGTGGGTCCGCCGGTTGGAGCATAATCAAAAGATCTTCGATCTCATCAGGATAGACCACTTCAGAGGCCTTGTGGCCTATTGGGAGGTGCCTGCAGGCAAAAAAACGGCTACAGAGGGAGCTTGGGTGAAGGTGCCCTCGGATTTTTTCCCTGCCTTATTCAGGCGCTTCCCGAATCTGCCAATAATAGCTGAGGACTTGGGATTTATCACACCTGACGTAAGAGAGGTCATTAGCCGGTTTGATCTGCCGGGCATGAAGGTACTTCTCTTTGCCTTCGGAGAGACTCTGCCTGAAAATCCTTATGCACCACACAATCATGTGAAAAACTGTGTGGTGTACACGGGAACTCATGATAACAACACTTCGCGGGGATGGTTCGAGAATGAGGCATCTCCAGATGATCGACGTCGCATATTCAGCTACCTAGGAAGAGAGGTATCGGATAAGAATATTTCGTGGGAACTGATACGATTGGCTATGGCTTCGGTTGCAGATATCGTCATCATTCCCATGCAAGATATCCTTTCGCTGGGAGAAGAAGCCAGGATGAACAGGCCCGGGCAGACAGTAGGCAATTATCAGTGGCGGCTGCTTCCCGAGCAGATGAAGATTGACGCACGTTTGAAAGAAATGACCAAGATCTTCGGCAGAAGCCAATTCTAAAAGTTGTGCCGAAATGGATGTCTACGAGAAAAACGTTGTTGAGGATTACGAACAATCCAAGGCAGCTGCTTTTCCCCGACCAAGTAGCTTCATCTGTAGAATTAACAATATGGATCGAGACTTATTTGAATTATTGGTAAAATATATATTAGGGGCAGATAATTGATAATTATTAAGTTGTATACGATTCGTAAATATTCCAATGCGTCAGTTCAAAGGTTGTACGCACCCGCACTGTGAAAAATTGACTCACGGATGGTTATTCTTCTAGCAAAGTACTTAAGCTTGCATGCAGTATTTTTCCACCCATGGCGAAAGTCCTCGATCACCTGGGCAAGTCCAAAAGGCATCCGCTTCTGCCCCGCAGCCATCCGCGAAATGACGGCAAAGATCTGACCGAGATGGAGCTTCATGCCGCCAAGGAGATCCTGGCTGAGGTATTTGGTATCACCATCCAGGAGGTGGAGGAGATGATAAGGCAACGGAGTGAGGAGAGGGTGCTTTGGCCGGAAAGGTTCTGGCTGGAAGAGTGATGTTATGGGTGGGGATAAATAGCCTGGGATGCATAGGATACTGATATATCAAAGCAGCAATATTAACAGGGAAGATGAGTCGATGGGAACTCTGACTAGGTTGATAAAAACCTTAATCTGGGCCGCCATTCTGGACCGAGCGGTAACGGAAGCCATCATGGTCGGGCTTGTGAAGTCTGTGAGTTGGGTCTTGCGGCCATCGCCAGGCTCAATAATAGGTGCCCTCGTGAGCCATCTCTTCCCTATGACCAAAGGCAGCATCAGGCCCGGATATATCCCGGCCTTGCTAAAGAGCGTTCTGGCAGTGGTGCTCCTAAGATCGATGAATAGAAGCGGGATTGCTCTGCCGGCGATCATCTCGGCTGCAGGCGCGCTCTTGCTTTCATTGATGGGGTCAAGAGAAGGGCGACAGGAGCATAATGACCAGATTATAGATCTCGATGAGTACACAGTGATCAACGAAGTTTAGTAGACTCTGAAGCACGATAGTTTGATGAAGTCTGATTTTTCGATCATGCAAAGCGTGTTCGTGTATAGATATTATTTATCGTAATACCCGCGGCTTAGGGCGTAGAATAAATTACCGGTAATTTTCTTTCCCCATATTATCATCCTATCCAGCATGATTGTGCGAGGTACGGGAACCCCCGCACGATATTACGAGTAAATCTAATTTTTCGATCAGGCATAAGTTGAAGATGAGATTTTCGCATATCACGACTGGTTCGATCAGGTTATCCCAAGTATTTCATCAGAATGGTGAAGCTTGTTCATCATTTATCACCTGCATCACGATGTCCATCAACACCAGGACATATCTCTGTAGCTTTAAAGCCTGCAACACTTCTAGTCCATTGTTTACTGCATCGGCAATTACCTCTGACACAAGCAAGATCGTGGCATCAGAGGTATACCGAATTTAATATCGCCATCAGGGTCACCTTTTGCGGGGTCGTATATCCATCCGCATATCAGGCATACATATTTATCAATCTTTTCCTCCAATTTTTACTTTTTTGTCGGATGTTAAAGCTATACAGGAGACTGCGGCTTTACTCTGCCATCTTTTCGAATTGATCCTTCCCCACCCCACAAATGGGACATACCCAGCTATCGGGCAGCTTTTCAAAAGGTATACCGGGTTTAATATCGCCATCAGGGTCACCTTTTGCGGGGTCGTATATCCATCCGCATATCAGGCATACATATTTATCCATATTTTCCTCCAAATTTTACTTTTTGTCGGATGCTAAAGCTATACAGGAGACTATGGAGCATCAAATTTGCTATCCTCCTTAGAACCAATAACACACATCCCGTACCCGATATCAGGTAATGCTTCTGTATCCATAAAATGTCCTCCTTTGGTTATTGGAGTTAAATATTGGCTTTCAGGTATGTTTTCTCTACTCAATTTCACTGACAACAAGTTCCAGGAGCCGCTTTACTGCTCCCTTAACTATTTTTGATGGTGTTAAACCAAACGAGACATCCTCAGGTTCACAACCCAGAATAACTACTTCCTTAGGAAAGCGGCCAACGAAGAAAGCCGTAGCCAGAGCTCTCTCGAGTCCGACTTCATGTAGGCTGATCACGAAGGAACCGGGTAGATTGTTACCGACTATATTTTCGTAGCCAAGAACCATCCGATACAGAGTACCCGGCTTTCCCCTCGCCCTGATAGCATCTATTACAATAACCCTGTCATAATCGCCCATCTCAAGGGCTGCTCGAAAACCTGAAGTACCGAAATCTCTTAAGGTAATGTAATCAGGCAGCTCCCGCTTTGCCAGCTGGTCAATGACGTATGCTCCGAGCCCATCATCTCTTCTCAGGCTGTTGCCGAATCCACATATCAGGGTCTTTGGTTCCAATATTTGTCTCCGTCTAGTGAATGTGTTCTAGGTCTATAGTAGCGATAATATGACCATCAGGCGTGTAAAGGCCCACACAGCACGCCAGACATGGATCAAAGCTCCTCACGGTCCGAACCACGTCGATGCCATCGAGTTTACCATCGGACGGATTTTCTGTAATGGGAGTTCCTATAATCGCATTCTCAATGGGTCCAAGCCGACCCTGCTGGTCGCGGGGACCGCAGTTCCAGGCAGTTGGTGTTATTATCTGATAACGGTGAATTTTCCCATTACGCATAACGCACCAGTGTGCCAGGGCACCTCTCATAGCCTCGGTCATACCGACACCCAATCCCTCTTTGGGTTTGGTATAGCGAGTCCATGTATTTGCCTGCCCTTTGTTGATAAGGTCAATAGCTTGAGTAAAGGTGCGATAGGCATGATACGCTGAAAACGCATGAAAGTAGGCTCGCGCTCTTATACGCTCTAGGGCATTGATGGTCTTCGGTATTTTCCATTCCAGGGTAAGCTCCTGCGGCACCCGGAATCCTTCGACCGCGCCAGCGGGCAGGGTAAATTTAAATGAAGTACCGGTAGCCTCGGGGACTTTCCTGGCAAGGGCGGCAACCCACATCCGCGCCAGAGGCCCTGCCTCAAGCGCGTAAGTCTGGCCTTCTATCCTTCGCTTCCAATCCTGCCAGCGTGGACTCTTCGCCCAGCTATATTTGTTTTGCCAGTCCTTTTCTTTCCCAGGCCTAGCCGGGCTTTCCTCGTTCCAGGGGTGGTCTTTGCTTAACCTGTTGCCCAGCGCATCGTTTTCTATCTCTGCTGCTGGCGTCTCATCGTAATAGGAATGAGTAACAAACTCATTAGTTCCTACCTGTATTTCTACCAGGTCAGTGGTTATCAGCTTGCCATCGAGAACTATGCCAGGGGTCATTGCCCTTTTCTCACCCCAGTCAGACATATGACCATATTCCGCATCGTAGGCAAACGGGTCGTCGTACATCCCATGACTCAGAAGATTGGGAGATGTCACCCCGGTTTTATCGAGTCCGACTCCTGAGCAGAAGTCCAGCAAATCGTCAAATACACAGACCAGTTCTTTGGTAAAGGCTATCTCGCGCGCTACCAGAGCATAGAAGGTCTCCAAATCCTTGGTAGTTGTTGTCTTAGCTACTCCTCCCGGTATCAGGGTCTGAACGTGAGGATGCTTGCCGCCCATCAAAGAGGCCATCTCTATGCCTACCTTTGAACCGTTGAGGCATTTCCGCCACAGGCTTCCAGTGATGGGGTTCAAACCGCGCATAATGTCCCCTATAGTCTCGTACCCGTGGTAGTCAACCCTGGGAGACTTGGTCCTGTTAGCCTGCGCCATAATATCGGGATTGAGCCTGGACATGATAACCTCGGAATAATCAGGGCCTTCCAGTATTCCGCATCCCAACGCACCGTCATACACTTCTTCGGATAGCTCGATCATATTTCTCATAGCAACGGCAAAGGGTGGTGGCGGTGCCTGGTAGCACATGTCAACAGCGAGTGCGGCTGCTGTGCCATGAGGGGTCGGGCAGACGCCGCACACCCGCTGCGTGAGCCAGATAGCGTCTGCCGGTTCACGATCCTTGAGGATAACTTCAATTCCCCGGAACATGGTGGCGTAGCAATAGGCATCCACGTATTTTCTTTGCTCCATGTCAGCCTTGGCATGAATGCCAAGGTGTCCTTCTATCCGGGTTAAAGGCTCAATGTCAACCTCAACTTTCTGCGTGACCATAGCAGTTATATCCTCCTTGAAATTAAATGGAACAGATGCTCCTGGGCAGTGGCGCATTCTTTTATAAAGTGCGGACTTCCTTGAGTGGTGCCTGTTGCCAGAGATTTCGCTGGAGCCATTTCAAAGAATGGAGAAAAGGGCTCATCAGGAAAACCCGGTTCCGTGCAGCCTATACATGGAGACCCAACCGTGGTACAGCCGCCGAAGTGCCCGGCAAACTTATCTCGTGGCACCTGACAATAACTGATAGGTCCCTTGCAGCCGAGCCATACCATGCAATAAGGATCACCGAACTGATACGAATATTTTCCGACAGCGAAGTAACCACCGCGGGGGCAAATATGGTGGGCTAGCTCTCCATGAAGAAACTTGAGCCGGTTGTGCTCATCAAGCTCCGGCGGCACTGTAACGACACCTCTGGCCATTAACGCAATATAAGCCAGAGCTTTGATGTAATTATCTCCCGAAGCGGGACAGCCAGACACGTTTATCACTGGGAGGCCAAGGGCACTCCGGTAGTCCTTCCCCAGGAAATCCATTAGTCCTTTAGCCCCAGTGAGATTGGGCTTCCCGGCAACAATGCCGCCAAAGGCAGCACAGGTACCTACTGCTACAGTAGCAGCTGCTCTACCCTTTAGTTCGAGTAGTAACTCGTTGGCGGTGACCAGCTTGCCTGCTCTGTCACCAACCGAGCAGAAGAATCCTCCCTGCCGGAACGCCTGCTCTTCATCAGGAATAGAGCCCTCAAAAATAAGGAGATAAGGGTCTAGCTTACCTTCCCGAGCGTCAGCCAGAACGCCCATTGCTCTTTCTCCCCACGACGCCATAATCATGGGATGAAATGCAAGTTTAATATTACCTACTTCAGGGAGCATGCCGGTCAGCACGTCGATGAATGAAGGCTCACCCGCCCCGATTAGAGATACAGTATCCCCGCCGCAACTCTGTCCGTGCAGCCAAATAAGATTTATTGGTTTCATTTCATTACCTCCCCATTATTTAGCCTGAGCATGATTCTGGCGTCTACAATCCAGTAACCGTTGC